>CALXLB010000079.1 GCA_944389085.1 uncultured Spirochaetaceae bacterium | reverse complement strand
GATACCGCTCAATAATCTTTTCCTTGATTCTAATGCGCTCAGGAAGATGGGCCTGAAGGATTGATTCCTTTCCTGTCTTTAGCATCTTTAGCACAAATTTTTGTTACTCAAAGTCTAAAGACAGGTACTCTAATCTTTTTCCCGATTGGTGGTAATGCAAAAAAACGATTTACACTATGTAGAAAACAGAGGAAATCATTCAATTTATGTAGTATCCTTCTTCTGAAGGGGAAAAATATGGCAGGCAAGAAGGGAATATGCAGAAGAAAAATATATGCACTTATTGCTATAGTGTGCGTTTTTGCTGTTTCCTGCAGTACTGTATCTGTAGAAAATACAGAAGTAAGGAAAACAGATATAGCATCCCCTATGCCTCCTGCGATAACAGTTGAGGAACAGCTTGAGCTTCCTTCTCCTGTTATTGTTGATATTCCAGAAGTTGTCATAGAACATGAGGAGAAGGAGGAAATGGATGATGAGATTCCTTTTTCTCTGCCTTTTTCCGGGAGTGAGCTTCTTGGTACCATTGATGCTCCTGCGCGCGACGATGAGGGCGTGATCATACATATATCTCTTTGGGAAACAGGAGAGCGGAGAGAAAAGCTGGAGGAAGCTTTCAGGCTTTATGAGAGCCTCCATCCTGATGTTGATATTGTTACGGAATTTGTCGATTATCCCGGATACTGGGGCAACATCTCTGCTGATATCGGGGCAGGGCGGCTTGCTGATATCATTGAGATGGACAGGGAGCATATCAGGCAGTATTCGGAAAAAGCCCTGATCAGGGATCTCTCTGATTATAATCCATTCCTCTCCGGGTATGGAATCGCTCTTGGTTTCAGCGCACCTGTGATGCTTTATGATAAAGCACTGCTTGCGGATGCTGGAATAGTGCTTCCTGATGAATTCACTCTCGAAGCATTCGAGGAGATAGGCTCTGTGCTGTATGAGAAATATGGGCTTATGACCGAGACATCTGCAGGCATTGGACTTCTTGAATCTCTTGCTCTCTGGTATGGCGATGATATTTATGAATCGATACTGTCAGGGGACACTGGGTATCTGACTCTTTATTTCTCTCTGATTGATCATATTTCATCCATTCCCTTCTTTACTTCTGTACAGAGAGAGGATACGTGGAATCGCTTTGCATCCTCTGTGGATATCAAAGAAGATGATGGAATCCTGCAATTAGGACATTGTACTGTTGAGCCAGAAGCTTTTTTCTCTTTGACAGCAGCTTCAGAGTGTCCGGAAGAGGCAATTGCTCTGATTTCATGGCTGGCAGCTTCTCCGGATCTGCTCCCGCTTTTCAGGCTTTCTTTCGGTATTCCGGCATTCCGTAGTCTTGATTCAATTTCACTTGATTGGAGTGAGAGCAAACAGCTCCTGTATTTTGAAGCTGTTGCTGATGACTCTGCAATACCTCTTCCTCCCGCGGGGAATACGGAGATTGCGTTGCTTCTCTCTGAATACTCGGCCAAAGTCTCATCCGGTATGCCGGCAGAAGAAGCTTCTTTCCTTTTCCTGGAGGAAGCCCGTGATATATTGATCAGGGCAGGAGGAAGTGCAGCTGTATGAAATTCCCTATGACACTTGAGAGAAAGCTTACATTGATACTCTTCTCTTTCTTTCTCTCTGTTCTCTGTGTTATGGTGCTTCTGCTTGCGAGGCTGCAGAATGAATATGAAGAGAGAGTTTATGTCATAAGCGGTGATAACACAGCTTATCTTCTTTCCTCCTCCGATTCTGTTTTCTCAGGGGCTCAGCTGCTGAGTGATATCTTCGTTGCGGATGGTTTTTATCAGCAGTCTCTTTCAGCTCTCAAGGATGGTGAGAGAGAAGAAAATGCAGAGATGCTCAAAGCCGATATTGTCTCGCATATCTCTGCTATGCTTGATACTTCTCCTTTCATCATCGATATTGCGCTGATGACGCAGAAAGGAATACTCAGAGCAGGGGCGGGGTTCAGCCTTTCTTCGGAGGCTGTTGATGAAGCTTCTGCTCTTGCCAGAGCCGCAAATGGGGCTTCAGTCTGGGTCGGAAGCGAAGATGAGAGCATATACCTTGCAAGATCTATCCGTAGGCTGGAGTTCCTGTCACTTGATGAACTTGCTGTTCTTTTCATCAGGCTTGATGCACGGGCAGTTGCACAAGCATTGAGGGGAGAGGAAGAAAATGCAGGATTGAGACTTCTTTTCTCGTCTGACGGGCGTTTGCTTTATTCGGAATTCCCTGACAGAAATGAGATTCCATCGCTGGATGAGACTTCTTCATCCATAGATGGGGAAGAATGCTTTATCTATCATGGGACGCTTCCGTCTTCTGGCTTTGCATATACTGTCGCTCTCCCTGTAGAGTCTCTCTACAGTGATATCTATGAACTTGTTTTTGCTGCATTCCTCTTGCTCATGGCGATGTTCGCCGCCTTTCTCCTTATACTCCATCATATTGTCAAACGTATGCTTCTGCGTCTTGGCGCGCTGCGGCGTAAAATGGATGCTTTTGCTAGTGGAAGCAGCAGCGAGAGCATTGTCACGCTTCCGGGAAATGATGAGATTGCACAGCTCAATGATCGCTTTGACAGTATGGCAAAAGGCTACAAGGAAGTCGTGGAGGATAATTACAGAAGAGAGATAATGCTCAAGGATAGTGCCATCAAGATGCTTACACAGCAGATCAATCCGCACTTTCTCTATAATGTTCTGGATTCAATCTATTGGATGAGCCAGAAGTATGAGGCTGATGATATTGCTTCCATGAGTTATGATCTGGCCTCTCTTTTCCGTGCAGCTGTCTCTTCCGAGGATCTGGTTACTGTCCGCAAGGAACTGGAGATGCTGGAAAGCTTCCTGCGTATACAGCGCAGCAGGTTTGCGGATCAGATAAGCTATACTGCAAACACAGATGAATGTGCTCTGGATGCTCTTATTCCCAAGTTTTCTCTGCAGCCGCTGGTTGAGAATGCTGTCAAGCATTCGGTGGAAGAGAGTGGCACCAAGACAGAGATCACTGTGACCTGCTCAAAGGAAGATGATGTTGTACTGCTGGAGGTGGCAAATACAGGTTCTGCATTCCCTCCGGATATGGATATACGTCTGAAAGAGGGAAAAGCTTCGAAATCAACGGAGCGGATAGGGTTGCAGAATATAGACGAGAGGCTGCATCTTCTTTTCGGAGAAGAGTTCGGTTTGATATTCAGGAACGAAGATGGGAAGGCAATTGTCTCATTCATTGTTCCATGGAGGTATGATGCTGAAGGCAATACTGGCAGATGACGAGGAAATTGTCCGCAGTGCTATGGAACGCTGGATTCCCTGGAAGGATCTTGGATTGAAACTCGCAGGAGTGGCTGCGGATGGCGAGGAGGCATACTCTCTTATAGTCAAGGAGCGTCCTGATATCGTTATCACAGACATACGCATGCCCAAGCTTGATGGTCTTGGCCTGATAAAACGGGTTTATGGGAAACTGAAGAATACCCAGTTCATCATTCTTTCAGGATTCGGAGAGTTCGAATACGCGCAGGAGGCAATGAGGTATGGCGTCAAACACTATATGCTCAAGCCTGCGCGCAAGGAGGATCTGCTGGAGATACTTGAGGATGTCATTGCCGAGATGAAAGAGAAGCAGAAAGCTGCAATTGGTGCCTTGGCGATGTCTGGTGAACGATATAGTTTCTATCTGCAGCGCAGTATGCTGCTTGAAGTGCTTTCGGATCCTTCGTCAATCACTTCGATTATAGAGCGAAGCAATCGCCTTAATCCTTTCGATCAGGATGAGACGCTGACGCTTCTGACTGTTCAGGTCCTTGAGCCCAAGATTTTTGTTCCTCAGATCCTCTCCGTGGCGGAAAGGCTTAATGTCAGAGTTCCAATACGGCCGGTTTCTGTCGGAGGCAGGGTATCTCTTACTCTTGATATCTCAGCTCTCGCTGACCTTGATAGCATCAAAGAGGCAATCAATGAGCGTGGAGGCGTCCTTTCCGCTGTGAAGAGGGGTACTCCTGAAGAGATTATATCTTCATTCGTAAGGGAATCCGGACACATTTCCATTGTTTCCATCTACGATGAGGCAGGAAAGGAAGAGCGGGTCAAAGTCCTTCCGCGGTCTGGCAATGAAGATGAGGAAATTGTAATGCGTTATCGCAAGGTCCTCTCCGGTGAGGCTGATCCCTCGATAATGGATGATGCCGAGAGAATTCTCAGAGGCAAGGAGCTTGATGAGGCTGAAGCACTTTTCATCCGTATGGCTATGAAAAGTACTGATTATGAGATTCTTTTCAAGGAACTTGGCAGTGTCAGGACTATCGATGAGCTTGTTGCCCTTGCCCGGTCATTCACGGAACACCGTGTACCACGGGAGCGCAATCCGTTTCCCGTTGATACTGTGCGCCGTTATATTGCGGAAAACTTCTCCAATCCTGAGATATCGCTGAAGTGGATCTCTGAGAATGTCGTCTTCATGAATCCGGAGTATCTTTCACGTCTGTTTCAGAAGGAGATGGGACAGCGGTTCACTGATTTCCTCAATACGACAAGAGTCAATGAGGCACAGAAACTGATGTCAGTGTACCACCAGAGTACAGTAGGGGAGATTGCAGAGAAGGTCGGTTACAGCAATCCAGGATATTTTTTCCATATATTCCGCCGCTATACAGGCATGACACCTGGTGAATATATGGATAAAGTGAGAAGGAGTCACGGAGAATGATGATGGAAGAGAATCTGAGAGAGACGCTGCTCGGGGGACAGACATTCAGCTGGAGAGAGGAAGATGATAGTTCTTTCTCTGCAGTTCTCAATGAGAAGGTTTATCATCTCAGGAGTCTGGAAGATGCGGCATCTGATTCATTCCTGCGCTCATATTTCGATCTCGATTATGATTACGCAAAAGCCGCGGAAGATATTGCAGGAAAGGATGAAGTGCTGTCTCAGGCTGTGAGGAGCACTGGCGTGATAAGGCTTTTGAAGCAGGATCACTGGATTGCTATGATTTCCTTCATTCTCTCGCAGAACAACAACATCAAACGTATAATGGGCCTTTATGACAGGCTCTCCCATGCTTATGGCCATGAAGTGGAACCTGGCCGCTTTTCATTCCCGACAGCGGAGGAGCTCTCAAAGGCCACTGAAGATGATCTGCGTTCCCTTGGTACAGGATTCAGAGCTCCTTTCATCATAGATGCTGTAAACAAAGCTGAGATACTTGAGGAAGTGGAGTCTCTTCCCTTCGATCTGGCGCTGCAGGCTCTGCAGAGGGTAAAAGGCATAGGACCTAAGGTTGCTTCCTGCATTCTTATTTTCTCATATCAGAGAAGGGAAGGATTCCCGCTGGATGTATGGATGAAGAAAGTCATGAGAGAGTACTATCCGGATAAGGATCCTTCTTATTTCCATCCCTATGAAGCACTCTCTCAGCAATATCTCTTTTCCTGGATCAGATCTCAGGACCGTTTTTCCGGAAACTGAAGCTGGTAGAATATCTGCTCAAGCTCAAGTGCTATGTTTATGTTGTGTATTACTGCAGGCGCCTCACCGTTCTGCACAGGTTTTGGTTTTAGTGTGATAGGTGAGAAGTTGAGGATCCCTCTTACTCCGGCTTCGAGGAGTCTTTCAGCTGTATCTGCCGCCGCTGATTCTGGAACTGTGATGATACCGACATTTACGCCCAGCGCTTCAACCATCTCCTCAAGCCGTGACATCGGATAGACTGGTACCGGATGCGACACATCGGAGTAGACCATCGGATCTGTGTCAAAGCCCGCAACTACTCTTATTCCATCAGGTTCGAATCCGGAGTAGTGCATGAGTGCTTTTCCGATTCTGCCGCACCCTACGACAATGACGTTCTGCGGATCTCCTTTGCCGAGGATTCTTGAAATCCTTTCTATTAAATCCGTGATTTCATAGCCGCCTCTTTTTTGGCCATGGATCTCAAGGAGTGAAAAGTCTTTGCGGACAATGGTGGCTGAAACACCGGCTGCATCTGCGAGGTTGTGTGCAAATACTTTCTCTAAACCGATAGCCCTCAGACGATTAAGGGCTCTGTAGTAGCGTGTAATCCTCACAAGCATGTCACTATTCATTTATAATTTCTCCATTTATGTGATTGAAAGTATATTAACATGATATTCATGTCAATAAAACTTCGTAAATATTCCTCTTGTGTTCTTGCTATGCAATTTATTGCAAAACAAAGTGGTGATGGATTACTATAATGAAGATGACTTATTAAGGAGGAGTTATGGCTCAGAGTATATTCTCAGATGAGCTCAATGCTTATATTTCCGAGTGGAAAGATAAGCCAGGCAATCTCATCATGATCCTCCATAGGGTTCAAGAGGAATTCGGCTATGTCTCCAGAGAGGCAGCTGAAGGAGTTTCAAGAGAAACCGGTGTACCTCTTGCGACAATATGGGGAGTTCTGACTTTCTATCATTTCTTTAAACTTAACAGGCCTGGAAAGTACAATATCCAGGTATGCCTCGGAACTGCATGCTATCTTAAGGGTGGCGATATGATTGTCGAGGAACTTGGAAAGGAACTTGGACTCGAAGTCGGTGGACTTACAGAAGACGGCAGATTCTCTCTTGAAGCTGTCCGTTGCGTCGGCTGTTGTGGTCTTGCACCTGTAATGACGATATCCGGAGAGGTCTTCGGTAAGGTCTCGAAGAATCAGATATCCGGAATCCTGGATAAATTTGCCTGATGCATGATGTCTCTGATCTTGTCATGGAAGCTGTGGCAAACAGCATTGAGGCTGGAGCAGGGAATATAGCAGTCCGTGTTGAAATTGGCCAGGGACTGGTGAATGCAAGGATTGCCGATGATGGTGAATATACACTATCAGGTAATCCGTTTCAGGAAGGAATCACTACCAAGGGCGAAGGGCGTGGCCGTGGGCTTCATATTATCTACGAACGAAGCGAAGGCAGATGCCGCTTAACACGAGGAGATGGAATTACAGAGCTTGAGTTCTCTGCAGTGGATGATGGCAGTTTTGATGAGCTTGATAAAGCTTTGCTGCCGCTTCTGGGCATGGATGATGGCATAACAGTAAAGATATGGAAGAACAACCGGGAAATTGAGATTACCCGGAGTCTTCTTGAGAAACGGGGCGCAGTCCCTGACAGGGCAGATGGAATCAGGAAATTCAGAGAGCTGGTTTCCTGTCTTGAGAAAGGAGAAATCTATGGCTAAGCTTTCGCTTTCCGATCTTCACGCAATACGCGATCGTGAGGAGAAGAATCTGAAGAAGCGCGACATTCACGGACGTACAGTCCATGTTGTTGTCGCAATGGGCACATCCGGTATCGATGCCGGTGCCAAGCTCACGCTCAATACACTCGCAGATGATGTGGAGAAGCTTGGGCTCGATAACGTTATCATTACGCAGACGGGGAGTGCAGCTCCCAATCCTGAGCCGGTTGTTGAGGTATACACACCGAAGACCGGGCTTGTTGTTTATGGCTCTGTAGACAAGGAAGCGGCACACCGCATCGCCGAAGAGCATCTTAAAGGTGGCAAGATTCTCGAGGATCTGAGAATCGAGCTGAAAGATAAGGAGCAGTAAGATGGGATTCAAGAACTATATACTTGTATGTGGCGGTACAGGATGTGAATCATCCCGCTCCGATCAGATCTATCATGCGCTCATCGATGAGGCTGCAGCCCAGGGTGTTGCGGATCAGGTACAGGTCATCAAGACCGGATGTTTCGGCTTCTGTGAGCAGGGCCCGATTGTGAAGATCCTTCCTGAGGATTCTTTCTATGTTCAGGTCAAGCCTGAAGATGCCAAAGAGCTGATTGCAGAACATGTGATCAAAGGCCGCGAAGTCACAAGGCTTCTTTATAACAAAGCTCCTCATAAAGCATTCGAGGAGGTTGAGGATATCCAGTTCTATCAGAAGCAGATGAGAATCGTTCTTCGCAACTGTGGCTCAATCGATCCAGAGAATATCGATGAATATATCGCAGCAGGTGGCTATAAGGCATTGGAGAAGGTCCTCTTTGATATGACTCCGGATGATGTCATCAATGAGCTCAAGACAGCAGGACTCAGAGGCCGTGGTGGTGCTGGCTTCCCGACATGGATGAAGTGGAACTTCACAAAGCAGGAGAACAACCCTGTAAAGTATGTTGTCTGCAACGCTGATGAAGGGGATCCGGGTGCTTACATGGACCGCTCTACGCTGGAAGGTGACCCGCATTCTGTTCTCGAGGCTATGACAATCTGCGGCCACACTGTCGGTGCACATCAGGGCTTTATCTACATCCGTGCAGAGTATCCTCTGGCAATCCATCGTCTTGAAGTTGCTATGAAGCAGGCTAGGGAGTATGGACTTCTTGGCAAGGACATTCTCGGTTCTGGCTTCGATTATGATATTGAGATCCGCCTTGGAGCTGGTGCTTTCGTCTGCGGTGAGGAGACTGCGCTTCTGCAGTCTATTGAAGGACACAGAGGTATGCCTAAGCCGAGACCGCCATTCCCGGCCTCAAAAGGACTCTGGGGCAAGCCTACTGTCATCAATAACGTCGAGACATGGGCAAACGTCGCTCAGATCATCAACAATGGTGGCCAGTGGTTCGCTTCAATCGGTACTCCAGACAGCCATGGAACCAAAGTCTTCGCTCTTACTGGCAAGATCTGCAACTCCGGTCTTGTTGAGGTTCCGATGGGAACAACTCTGAGAGAGATCGTCTATGATATCGGTGGTGGTATTGCACATGGAAAGAAGTTCAAAGCTGTTCAGACAGGTGGTCCTTCCGGTGGTGTTATCACAGAGGAGAACCTCGATACGCCTATTGACTTCGGCGGTCTGCAGAAGATCGGTTCCATGATGGGCTCCGGCGGTATGATCGTTATGGATGAAGATGACTGTATTGTTGATGTTGCTAAGTTCTATCTCAACTTCACAGTCGATGAATCCTGCGGAATGTGTGCTCCATGCCGTATCGGCGGAAAGAGCCTCTGCAATATTCTCGAGAAGATCACACAGGGCAAAGGCGAGGAGAATGACATCAAGCAGATTGAGCAGATTGCCCATGCTATGAAAATCGGTTCTCTCTGTGCTCTTGGCCAGACTGCGCCAAACCCTGTTCTCTCGACATTGCACTACTTCCCAGAGGAGTACAAAGCTCATATCGTTGATAAGAAATGTCCATCAGGAAAATGCAAGAAGCTTATCAGTTATGAGATTAATCCATCTAAGTGTATCGGATGTACTGCATGTTCCAGAAAGTGTCCTGTCGGCGCTATTTCCGGAGAGGTCAAGAAGCCTCATAAGATCAATGGAAATGTCTGTATCAAGTGCGGCGTCTGCAAGGATACATGTAAGTTCTCGGCCATCGAGATTCATTAATGGAGGTTAACGATGATTCATCTTACTATACAGGGAATCGAGGTAGAGGTGGCTGAGGGGACAACAGTCCTTGAGGCGGCCAGGAAGGCAGGAATAAGAATTCCGACCTTGTGCTATCATCCGGATCTCATGCCGTTCGGTTCTTGCGGACTCTGCGTCTGCAAGCAGGAGGGTTCTGCAAAGATCATCAGAGCCTGTTCGACACCTGCTGCCGAAGGAATGAGGATTATCACGCATGATCAGGATCTGTACAATGTACGCCGTACGATTCTCGAGCTGACTATGTCTACTCATCCGTCTTCATGTCTTCTCTGCACACGCAATAACAAGTGTGAGCTGCAGAAGCTGGCAATTGAATACGGTGTGAGAGAACAGCCATTCGAGGTCCGTCTCGCAGAAGATAAGAAGGATCGTTCAACAGGTGCTATCGTTCTTGATCCTGAGAAGTGTATCAAGTGCGGTCGCTGTGTTCAGGTCTGTCAGGGGCTTCAGGGAGTCTATGCTCTGGAGTTCATCGGCAGAGGTGATCATACAACAATGAGCCCTGCTGCAAAGCTTCCTCTCAATGATAGCCCTTGTATCAAGTGCGGCCAGTGCATCACACACTGTCCTGTCGGTGCTATTTATGAGCAGGACCAGACTGATGGTCTGATGAAGGCTATTGCCGATCCTGAGACAGTGGTGGCTGTTCAGATTGCTCCTGCTGTGCGTGTTGCTGTTGGAGAAGAATTCGGACTCAAGCCGGGAACAATCTCCACAAAGAAGATCTACACAGCTCTTCGCCGCCTTGGCGTTGATTATGTCTTTGACACGAACTTCGGTGCTGATCTGACAATCATGGAAGAGGGCTATGAGCTTATCGACAGGATCAAGAACAAGGGTGTAATGCCTCAGCTCACATCCTGTTGCCCTGGCTGGATCAACTATATTGAAGAGTATTATCCGGAGCTTCTTGAGAATCTCTCTTCGGCCAAGAGCCCGATGATGATGCAGGGTGCTATTACAAAGACATACTGGGCAGAGAAGGCTGGAATAGATAAGAAGAAAGTCTATTCAGTCGCAATTATGCCATGTACTGCAAAGAAGACTGAGATCAGAAGAGATGGGGAGCATGCAGCTTCAAGCGGTGAATGGGATGTTGATCTCGTTCTCACGACAAGAGAACTTGCACGTCTCATCGCTTCACGCGGTCTCGATTTCGCTAATCTTCCAGAGTCGGAGGCAGATAGTCCTATCGGTGAGTACACCGGTGCTGGTACTATCTTCGGAGCAACTGGTGGTGTTATGGAGGCTGCTATCAGAACAGCATACTATGGTATCACTGGAAAGGAGCTTCCGGATCCTGAGGTTAAGCTTGTCCGCGGCCTTGATGAGATCAAACGCGGAGAGGTTGATGTCGATGGGAAGAAAGTCCGTGTAGCAGTCGTCCATGGTATGGCAAATGCGAAACCGCTTCTCGATAAGATTCTCGACGATAAGAGGAACGGAAGGGAAGCTGATGTTGATTTCGTTGAGATCATGGCTTGCCGTGGCGGCTGTATCGCAGGCGGCGGTCAGCCTTATGGAACTGATGATGATGTGAGAACGGAAAGAGCTGAAGGACTGTATGAGGACGATGAGAAGAGTGCAAAGAGATGCTCTCATCAGAATCCATCCATTCAGAAAATCTACAAGGATTATCTTGGCGCTCCACTCTCTGAGAAGTCTCATCATCTTCTCCATACTGAGTACAAAGAGATTCCTCTTTATAAGCAGTGATGATGTTAAAGGGCCTCGTCTGAGGCCCTTTGCTTCTATCTTGTAACTCTGAATACTTCCAGCTGTGATGCGTTGTCTTCATCATAAGCAATGAGGCTGCTGCCGCTTCTGGAGAGGGCCAGAGTATCAACACCGTTCTTCGATAGTGGTGTGCGTCCGATTTCCCTTGCTGATTTGCCATTGCTGATTATTTCCAGTGTGACAATCTCATCCGCATCGATATCGATATAATAAGCATACTTGTAATCTTTGGTGACTACCATGCTGCTTGGTTCATGGCCAAGTTCAATTGAGCCATCATAGACGATTCCTGCCTCTTCCTCATTGTATGTGAAGAAGCTGAGCCAGGTACCGGCCATCATCACAGTGCGTTCTCCTGACATCCCGCATATAGCGATGTTCTTGAATTTGTCTGCGCTCTCAGGGAATTTCACAGTAGGGTTTAATGCTGTCTGCAGATTGAATGCTTCTTCCTTGGAATATTCAATCCCCATGGTAATGCATCCATCATCGAGGACTGCGCTTGTAGCAGATTCTGATGACTGGATGCCGATGATGCTGTGCGAGTCCCTGCAGGCTCCAAGAACATTTGCTAACCACATATATTCTGAATCAGAGGAATCTTTATACAGATTTATATATACAGTCTCCCATCTGTCATATTCGCTATTGTAGACTGTTATCATCCCGACTCCCTGTCCGTCTTTGTACAGAGCTTCTGCTGAACCGACACAGCCCACATCCTCGATGGATTCCTCATGCGGCATGTACTTGGGAATACCTTCGGAGAAGAGGGAAAGTGCTGATGTCTGGGTATTGTAATTGTAAACGGCAACACGGAAAGGATTTCTTTCAGTCAATATGACTTTTGAAAGCGACTCTGAAACCGGTATTGTTTCAAAATCTACCAGATCGCCGTCTATTCCAAGTTCCGCAAAAGAATATGACCGTACGTGATCGAGAGATCCTCTGATATTTGAGGCTATGTGGATTTTCTCCTCTGCTATTGAAGCTATCATGACTTTGCTATCAGGCAGAAAGTTGACGATGGTTGTTCCTGACAGTGGCATTTCCGCGCTGTCTTCAACTATGCTTCCTCGTGCAGGCACTCCCGGATCTGTGATGGATAAGGCTTCGAAATTTATAGATGCAGAGCCTGATGTTCCGAGTCTGGAAGTGGAAGCGACAACATCAATCCTGTGTGTGCCAACAGTGGGGGTGAATTCGGCTTCTGCGCCTTCCCCGATCTGGTTTCCATCAAGATACCATATGATGGAATAGCTGGAGACGTCATCGGTTTCACTGGAGAGCGTCACAGTTATCGGGATGTCTGCATCGACAGTATCCTCGAGTCCTTCGATGACGCATGAGACGGGAACTCCAGTGTTGTTCACCACCTCCAGCGTCCCTGGCTCAGTAGGGTATCTATCAAGATCAAACTCCACTGTGCCTTTTGAAATCTGGTCGCCAGCTATCCGTACAGCTTCGACAAAACCTGAAACCTGTACGCTGCCATCGTAGAGCCTGGAAGCAAGGACATAGCTGCCTGCGAGATAATCTGATCCCGTGTATGTGGCTTCTCCGCTTTCCTTATCCATTGTTGTCAGTTCCAGCTCTCTTGTTTCCTTCGTCCCATATTGAGGAGTCAGTTCAAGTTCAATTGACGGTTCTCCGGAAATCCTTTCCGGATCCCATGTGAATGTGACTTCCAGTGAGCCTGTTCCTACGAGTTCGCTTAACTCGATCGTGCAGCTTCCATTGGTTGCACTGAGACGATGTACAGTTGAGCCTGTTACCAGTACATCATCGTTTTCGTTCAGTCCTTCTGCTGTGATGCTCCATTCCCCGATAACAAGACCTTCCAGCGATATAGTCTCTTTGCTGGTCTCTACATTGAATGTCTCAGCACCTGGACCGTCACCTGTGATGCGGTAGGATTCGATTTCGAGAGGATAGTCAGCAGGAACTATCGAGCGATCCTTTCTGAGATTGACACGTAGCGTGGCGTGGCTCTGTCCTTCCTCGCAGGAAGGGAGAATCATGGCCAGAGCTATGAGCAAAGGTACGATAACAAATTTTGCTTTCATTTTTTTCTCCTTACTTCCTCATACGCAATAACCCTGCTTTTTTGACAACTTTTCGGGAAAATACTTTTCAGATTTTTCATGTCTGGGTAGACTTTGGCCATGAAACGTCTTGTTCTGCTGCTTTTATTGGCTGTCTTCGGAGTCTTTGTATATTACGCTGCTTTTAAATACAGAATCATCTGGCCCCTTATATTCCCTCTCATGGCTCTTGTTGCCATCTATTATGTGATTACCTCTGTTGTGACAAGGAAGATGATTGAGAAAGTAAGGGGAAAAGAGGATTTCTTCTATCAGAAATGCTCTATGATCATAAAGGATGGTACAGAGCTGCAAGGCGGGGCGATGGCAGTGACTGGAACCGAGATAGTCTTTTATGCGAGAGCTTCAGAGAAAGGCGGGGTCAAGCCTGTATGGTCTTGCTTTGTCTCAGCGCTGGAAGGGTATACTATTAAAAAGGTTGATACTCATCACCATGGAATTGCTCTCTCCGTAGCTGGAGAAGACAAGGAAATACTATTCACATCGAAGGATTTTGGAAAAAACGAGAAGGCATTCCGGGCTGCCTTAGGTTGGCCTGAAGAGCAGAACTGACCGCTTTTGCCTCTGCAAAATTCCTTTTGAGCTGTCTAGATTCTAAGTATGAGACAGCTTTTTTTATGCATTCTCATCCTCATTCCTCTTTCCTGCCTCTCCGCTGGGTGGCAAATCGGACTTGATTTAAGGGATGTTGATTCTGCTTTCATGGGAGCCATCAGAGTGGATGCAGAAGTCTCCTACAGATGGGATGGGATAAGAGTTACTGTGCCATTGCGTTATTCCTCTTCTTTTTCCTATGAACTGTCATTTGCGGAGACAGGTGTTATCGTATCGGTCTATCCGCTGGAGAATCTGGGCCTGTTTATTGGTTCATCCATGCTCAGAGCAGGTTATTTCTGGGGATTGGAAGCCCCTGAGGAACGTTTCATGCTCTTCTCGGAAGTGATTGCCGGCTGGACACTATCATTTCCCTGGTTCTTCATAGAACCCCGTATTTCCATTCTCGATGTCTTCGGAACTGAAGAAGGACGGCTGGGAGATCTGGCAGAAGCCATCCCTCAGTATTCAAAAATACGTATTTCGCTTATTGCGGGAGTGGAGCTCCCGTAGGATATCAGGAGTCAACTATAAAGAATGAGAAAGTATAAGAAATATGAATCAGGATTTCTCCTCATACATTTCTCCTCTTGTCAGGAGGGTGAAGATGATCTTCGTGAGCTTGTTCATCACGGCAATCATAGCCTTCCTATGGCTGAATCCTTCACTTCTCTTCTTGTCATAGTAGGTACGGAAGAAAGAGGAATAGATGATGGCTCTCTGGGCCATTATGTAGACATACTTCCTGAGGCT
>CALXLB010000078.1 GCA_944389085.1 uncultured Spirochaetaceae bacterium | reverse complement strand
TGTGCCAAACAGTCAGCAGGAGCTAAGACGTATAGATTTCAGGCTACGTTTTGATGAAGCGCTAAGAGAGCATATCCTGCAGCTTTCTGGGACAAAGCCTGTAATCGCGACAGGTGATTTCAATGTTGCCAATGAACCTATTGATTTAAAGAATCCTAAGCAGAACGAAGAGCATGCCGGATATTCAATAGCAGAAAGGGAGAGCTTCAAAAAACTGCTGAGCTCTGGCATGATTGATACGTTCCGTTATTTCCATCCAGAACAGAGGGACGCCTATTCCTGGTGGAGCTATATGTTCCATGCAAGGGAGAAGAATGCGGGCTGGCGCATTGATTACTTTCTCGCCTCAGAAGCATTGAAGACAAAGCTTGAAAGTGCAGGAATACTTTCATCAGTTATGGGATCCGATCATGCTCCAATATTTCTAGACCTTAATTAATAAGCCGTACTAATCTTATTATAACAAGAGAAATTATTTCTACAAAGACATTAAAAGCCTCCTGCTAAGGGAGGCCTTTGTATAAACTGCTTACTTTACCAGATATGATGGTATGGAACCACGTGACTGGTAAATTTTCCTCTGCTGTGTATCAAGAATCTTCTTGCACATCCTGATTGAGAGAGGAGTGACTTCCACAAGCTCATCATCCTTTATGAACTGTATTGCCTGTTCAAGAGATGGCTTTACGACAGGAGTAAGAGTCACAGCGTCATCATGGCCAGAAGCCCGGAGATTCGTAAGCTTCTTAGTCCTCGTAGGATTAAGCATAAGATCAAGATCCTTATTGCGCTCTCCTACAACCTCTCCTTCATAAACAGGATCGCCCGGAACAATGAAGAAGCGTCCTCTGTCTTCAAGTTCCCATAGACCATAAGCAACAGCTACGCCTGCCCTGTCACAGACAAGAGACCCTGTCATTCTTTCCTGGAAATCCCCTTTATATGGCTCATAACCTTTCAGATAACTGTTCATAATACCAAAGCCTTTTGTATCTGTCAGAAATTCATCTCTGAAACCTATAAGCCCTCTGGCAGGAATATCAAAACGGATCTTTACTCTTCCACCCTCTGTATATGTGATATCACTCATGACAGCCTTCCGCCTGCCGAGTTTTTCCATTACAGTACCCGAGTATTCTTCAGGACAATCGATGAGAAGGACTTCAACAGGTTCCGTCTTTCTTCCTTCACTATCAGTATGGAAAATAACGTGAGGGCGACCTACACAGAACTCGAAACCTTCCCGTCTCATCTCTTCTGCAATGATTGCCATCTGGAACTCTCCGCGTCCTTTGACAGTGAAAGTATCATCACTGTTTTTCTCAACACGGATAGAGACGTTTCTCAGAGCTTCACGCTGCAGTCTTTCCCAGATTTTGGCACTTGTAACAGCTTTCCCTTCCTTGCCAGCAAGTGGTGAGATATTCTTGGAGAAAAGCATTGAGACAGTCGGTTCATCAACCTCAATTCTCTCCAGTGCCTTAACCTCTTCCTTCGTACAGATCGTATCTCCGATAGCTACATCATTGACACCAGCAAGAACTATAATGTCACCGCTTACAGCCTTCGGGCAGTCAACCATCTGAGGACCGTCATATGCCTGAATACGTGTGACTCTGAGCTGTTCTACCGAATCCTCTTTGACACATACAAGCGTATCATTGGTCTCTGCAGAACCATTGACAACCTTGCCAATTGCCAAGCGCCCAAGGAAATCTGAATATGAGAGATCAGAAACAAGCATCTGGAAAGGTTCTGTATCATCATAAACTGGAGCTGGAATGTCTTCCAGAATAGCATCCAGAAGCTGATGAAGATTCTCTTTGATATCATCAAGTGATTTGCCGCAACGCCCTTCACGGCCGTTAGCATAGAAGACAGGGACCTCAAGCATCTTCTCATCCGGAGAAAGTTCAAGAAGAAGATCATAGACCTCATTCAGAACTTCATCAGGACGTGCATCCTGTCTGTCAATCTTATTTATAACAACAATCAGAGGAAGATCTTTAAGCAATGCTTTTTCAAGTACAAATCTTGTCTGCGGAAGAGGACCTTCTGCAGCATCAACCAGAAGAATTGCACCATCAACCATCGAAAGCCCACGCTCAACCTCACCTCCGAAATCAGCATGCCCCGGAGTATCAATGATATTGATCTTCACACCATTCCAATGAATAGCACAGTTCTTTGCATTGATAGTGATACCTCTCTCTTTTTCAATAGCACCACTATCCATGATTCTGACACCATCCATAACTTTGCCCTGCAAACCACTTTGTCTGAAGAGGGCATCTACAAGTGTTGTTTTTCCATGATCGACATGCGCGATGATAGCAATATTTCTAATACTCTGATTTGAGACTCTCATAGCAAAGTGAATATACACCTTATAAGGAAAATACGCTATAGATTCTGAAAATTAATCGAGTTAATTCCTGCATTCCCATTTCTAAACTAGGATTTCCTTCAAGATCTTCTCCACATCAGCAGGTTTGACCTTCAGCAATGAGGATAGAAGCAACGTCTGCTTCCCCGTGAGATCGGAATACAGCTGCACAT
>CALXLB010000077.1 GCA_944389085.1 uncultured Spirochaetaceae bacterium | reverse complement strand
GTGATCTGGCTCCATAGATGACAGCCTGATCCTCATTCCGCTTCCAAGTGCGCTGAGCAGTTTTTCAACAAGCCCTCCAAGTCCATCACCATCATGATCATACATTGTCAGATTGACACCGGTCAGCATGATTTCATGAAATCCCTCTTCCTCCAGCCTCAAAGCCCTTTCAACGACTTCATCAGAAGAAAGAGAGATAGATGAGCCTCTGGCTATAGTTGTTCTGCAATAGCCGCAGCTGTTATCGCAGCCATCCTGTATTTTCAGATACGAACGTGAATGATACTGGAAGGATGAGGCATCAAAGGCAAATGGATCTTCGCTGCGATAGCTGAAAGAACGGATTGCATCATGAAGCGGCATACCCTCCGCAGTTTTACTTGCAATATGCTCTGGAAGCTCAAGAAGCGAGGCCTTCTCCTTCAAAGAGAAGATTGTCACGCGCTCTGAAAGATTTCCAACCTCCTCCGGACTCACCGCAGCATAGCACCCTGTGACAACAACCTCCGACCGTCTTGCGAAGAGACGTATCATTCGCCTTGCCTTCTGCTCAGCTTTCTGGGTCACAGTACAGGAATTCACAATTACGATATCTGCTGCCTCATACCCTGTCATCTGAAAGCCAGAGCGGGAGAATCTGTCTGCAATCGCCTCGCTCTCTGCCTGATTCAGGCGGCAGCCAAGAGTGTAGATATAGACATTCAACCCTCTTCCCTCCTGAGAGCATTAAGGACCTTCTCTATAGCAACCTGCAGCGACAGTCTCATCTCCTTGGCATATGGATTGTATCTCTGGAGATCATAGAAAAGCTGCAGCGGGTCATTGCATGTCTGCTCGACGATTGTCATCAGATTTCTGTATCCCTGAGTGGCAATAGGAGTCGGCTTCATCCCCATCTGGTTCAGTGTTCTCCCCACAAAGTGAGTGACTCCCTGAGAATATGCAGCTTCCTCGTCATGCTCTTCGGCACTCATCTCCAGTACAGTAAGACCCATTGAGACAAAGAGTCCTTTCATAGCACGGTAATCATCATTCTCCGCAGAGACAGGACACATGACTATCGGCAGCCCCTCTATACCATCGCGGCCTGAATCAGGACCGAACATAGGATGCGTTGCGATAATAGTCTTTGCTGAAGGAATATTCTCCTTCATCCACCGAGATGGATAAATCTTGACAGAGCAGGTATCCATGACAACTGTCTCGCGCCCGATCTTCTCGCCGACCCTCTTCAGCAGTCCTTCCAGAGCTGAAATGGCCACACAGAAAAAAAGATAGGGAGCATTAAGCACTTCTTCTTCCTCTGCTCTTCTCACACCTTCCGGCATCTCATGCGCAGAGCGGGAATAAGCGATGACATCACATCCTGCTTTATATAAACATTCAGCCCAGAAAGATCCGAATCTTCCCAGGCCGTAGACTGCCACTTTCATAAAAGAAAGAATAGCATCTTTCCCTCAGAAAAGAGAAGGTACAACCTTCAGAATGCTTTCCTTTCCGTCCGCTCTGAGGAAAAGCTCTGCAACGCTTCCCTTCTCCACGAAAACCTCCTTGAGGCTTTCTGCCTGAAAGAAAGCATGGACATCTATTTCACTTACAGTCGAGGGAATGACGAGAGAGGAAATCTGAGAAGAAGCAAAAGCACTGTCCCCGATAGCTGTTGCACCATGAGAGATTATCAGCGTATCGATTTTAGAGAAGCGGAAGGCTCCGCTTCCGATTCTATCCGTTCCTGTTGCGGTGACATAGACCTTATCGCGGCGCTCTCCGGGGAAAGAGAGAAGAACTCTCTTCCATGAATAGAGCACACCATCTACAGACCTGTAAGCCGCATTATGGCTGTCAACATCAACTTTCACCTGTTTCCCGAGCGCTCTTTCCAGTCCTTTTTTCAGAGAAGACGGCACATAGAGAGTCTTCACGCTTTTGGGAAAGAACGACTCCTGAGAAAGTGAAGCAATCTCCTCAATGCCATCAGGGATGACATATGAGCTTCCCTCTTTTTTAGGTGGATAGAAAAGAAGCTTCTTACCTTTTATGAGAACGCCATCATAGTCCTGAGCATCATCGGCTGGAATGAATGCTTTCAATTCAGGCAGCTGGGATGGCAGAGCCTGGAACTCCTCTAACTTTGCAGTATAAGCAAAAGTCTGGAGACGGGCAGTTGCCGAGAATGCCGTGCTGGCAACTCTGCCCAAGCGTCTGGGAGGAATGAAAGAACTTTCACTCTTTGCTGGCGGATAGAAGATAAGACTGTAGCATGAGCTATCATAAAGAACACCATCTTCAGCTTTGAAGGAATGGGAGCCTTTCGCCACCTCGAATCTCTCCAGATACCTGAGAGCGGGAAACAGTTCATCATCAATCTCATATACAGAGGAAGGAAGAGAGATGCTCTTTGCCTTAAGTCCTCTTCTGACAAGTGTGGATTCAATTTTTCCCGTACTGTATTTACCGAGTTTTTCCGGGATGACGATATCCTCATCATCGCCTTTATACTGCACGACTGAACAAGTCTGGCTGTCCAGCCTTCTTACTTCGAAATCATCAATGCGCATAGTGCGTATAATAGCACAAGATTGAACCTCAATCCTCCCCCTGCCCTTGCATATGGAATTGCCTCATGTTAAATTCATGTCAGGGGAACATCGCGTCTCCTTGCCCTTGTCCGGAGTCATCCTCGAGTAAGAGCTAAGGGATCAATCACATTCCCCGGCAGAAAGGAGATTTCATCATGACATTTGCTGAAAAAATGAAAGACCTTGCAAAGGCAGCAAACAAGAAACTCGTGCTCGCTGAAGGCCTCGAACCAAGAACTGTCCGTGCAGCAAGAAAAATCGTAGACGAAGGTCTTGCCTCTTCCGTAACGCTTGTCGGCAACGAAGAGAAAGTCAAGGCAAACGCTGCATCTCTTGGAGTATCACTGGAAGGAATCTGCATCAGTGATCCAGAAGCTTCCGACAAGAAAGCTGAATTTGCTCATGAATATTATGAGATGAGAAAGCACAAGGGAATGACAGAGGAACAGGCTCTTGCTGATATCGTCGACGAACTGAGATGGGGTGCAATGATGGTCCACCTCGGATATGCTGACGCTATGGTAGCTGGTGCTGAATCCACAACAGCAAATGTACTGAGAGCCGCATTCACAATCATCAAGTGCAAGCCTGGTATCAAGAGCGCTTCCTCATGCTTTGTCATGGCTACAGACAAGAAAGACCTCGGCTTCAACGGCGAGTTCATCTTCTCAGACTGTGCGACAATCCCGAATCCGACAGCTGAACAGCTTGCAGAGATTGCAGAAGAAGCAGCAGACTCATGCCGCACATTCCTCGGAACAGAGCCGAAGATTGCTCTCCTTTCTTATTCTTCAAAAGGCTCTGCAAAAGGTGAACTCATCGACAAAGTCACAACAGCTCTCTCGCTTGTAAAAGCCAAGAGACCTGACCTTCATGTTGATGGAGAGCTTCAGCTTGATGCAGCCATCATTCCTGAAGTTGCAGCACTCAAGGCAAAGGGATCAGAGGTTGCAGGACATGCGAACACACTCATCTTCCCAGACCTTCAGGCAGGCAATATCGGATATAAGCTTGTACAGCGCCTCGCAGGAGCAGAAGCTTACGGCCCAATCCTTCAGGGCTTTGCAAAACCAGTATCAGACCTCTCCAGAGGCTGCTCTGTTGATGACATCGTTGTCACATCAGCAATCACACTGGCACAGGCTGGTTCTCTGAACTGATTTCAACCGGGCTGTCCTTACCGGATGGTCCGATATTTTTCCCTCAGATCAATCACATAATCATCAATGAATTTTTCCTGAATAATGGAAAAACAGTGAAACATAGATGGATCTTCCAGTCAATCAACGAATTTCAATCAGCTATCTACTCTTCTGACACGCTCTCACCAGTGTTAGTCTGAGGTAAGCATTGTGAAACCCAATCCTTGAATATTTCATCAACTATGTAGTTTACAGTGTCATATGCTCCTTCAGACACATAACTATTTCCTGCATAAGATGATTCAATCATTTCACCAATTTCATCGCCGTCAAATGTGAATAACTTGATGCTAATTGGATTCACATAATAATAAGAATAAAAATAAGAGTATTCTTCGTTCCAATCATATGTATATGTTGTAGTAATCAAAATATCATCAGATAAACCATTCGAAATAATTTCATCAGATTTAACCTGAAAAACAGCCTGTTCCGCTTCATTCAAATTTTCAACAGTCTTTGCTTTTTCGCTATAAGCAAGCAAATCTGCAACTATATATTTTATTATCTCACCTTTTAGTGCGTAATTTACCGTCTGAGGAACAACACCTTCATTTATAATTGAATACAAATCTGAAAGCTTTTCTGTAGCAATGCCAACCACGGTGAAATCATCAGTAAACACAGGTCCACCACTATTTCCTGGTTGTATTTCAGCAGAAATCTGAGCTGATAAAACACTTCCCTTTAAACCAGAATCCGCACTGATAATTCCATTTGTATATTTACATTCATTCCCCATCAAAGCAGGAAGCGGATAACCAAGTACCGCTATAGGAGTTCCTTTTACGGGCGTATCAGAAAGCTTGAAAGCATAAGGCAGCTTTCTATCTCGTATTTTAAGCACAGCCACATCAGCTTTTTCTTCATTCCTAATTACGTCCGCTTCGATCTCCTCTCCTTCTATCATCACGGAAACAACATCGGCCTCTCCAACAACATGTGAATTTGTAACTAATAGATCAGATGAAATTGCAAATGCACTACCTGTAGAACTTATACTTGAATTACTATCAATAATCGACTCAATATCCGGCACTACAATTGCTTTAAAACCGTACATCCCAAATCGCTCAGCAATAGCAGAAGATAAATTCAGTGGATCATTATCACCTATAATCCAGATGATGCTATTATCAATACTTGTATTTTCTGGGAAAACGAAATTAACATCTGAATCAGCTATAGACTGACATGAAATAAGAAAGGCTGAAATAATAATTATCAGGAAAGACCGTATCCTCATAGAAAAACCTCCTTTTTCATTTTGGATTATTTTGGATTATCTTGGAAATCCAGCTATTCAATCTTACACATTTTCATCCCTGATTAGAATATTTTCAATTCGGGAGATGTAGCATCTTTTCTCGCTTAAATTCCAAATGTCAGATCAAAACTAGAAACAGGAACTTTTACAAAATTTCTGCCTGTCACGTTATTCTCAGGCATAATCTCAATGCAATACCCCGCTCTAACCAGAACCAATGATAATTCAGGGAAAAGAGAATCAGAAATACTATGATTATCAAGAACCTCACCTTCCAGCTGTTTGTATTGATACTTGAATGGATTGACTCTGAAACTGGGGTAAAGCGATGGAACGGCCCGATGCATATGAATAATTATCTCTTTAAGCAATGGCACTTCAAGTGGAGAGTGAACTCTGATTCTGAATCCTCTACGGATTCCAGATGATGGGACTTTGGACCTAGTCACTACTCTTCGTGTTATCTCGAGAATACTCTAGGCATCGTTGATAAAGATTATCCCTTCTGCTGTTATATCACGGATCCAGTGAGTTTTCTGAAAAGTTTTGTTCCCAGTTTCTCTTTAAGAACCTTAATCTGCTGTGTTGCAGCGGACTATGTCACATTAATCATTTCCGCAACTCTTGCAAGATTCAAAGTCTAGCCGAAAAAAGCCAGTACTACCAGCTCTACACGGGAGCCTTTGAACTAGAATGATTCCTTGGGCAGCCACCTGCCCTATCCTTTCTAATTCCGCAAAGCTTCCATAAGCGTTATGAGCGTCTCAAAGCTCAGTGTCTCGGCTCTCTCGCTTCCTGTGAGGGAGCTTCTTGCAAAAGCTGCTTCTATCTGTTCCTTCCCTTTTGAAGAGAACAGAGGAGATGAGAGAAGATTGTTTCTTATTGTCTTCCTGCGCTGGGAAAAAAGAGCACGCACCATAGATAAGAAGAATGTCCTCTCTTTCTCATCTATTCTAGGCGTCGCCCTTTTCTTCATGACAACTACAGCGCTATCGACATTGGGCTGAGGATAAAAAGCTCCTGGTTTGAGAATGAATGCTGTCGTGTTGACATAATCAAGCTGAGTGAGAACGGAGAAGGATGAGTAATCTGCGCTTCCTGGCTGGGCAGCCATTCTTGAGGCAACTTCCTTCTGCAGCGTGAAGACCATCTTATCCGGAAGCAATCCTTTCTCTATGACTCTGGCTATAATCTGAGACCCTACATTGTAAGGAAGATTGCCGACTATCACTGAAAAGTCTGGAGACACTGAGAAAAGCGTATCAAGGGCATCGCCTTCAATCAGAGTGAAATCTTCATCTGCAAAGGCCTCTTCCCTCAGAATTGAAGCAAAACCATGATCGATTTCAAAAGCCGTGACATGGGCACCCTTCTGCAGCAGCAGATGAGTAATGGCTCCAAGACCAGGCCCTACTTCCCAGATGTTCATGCCTTTCTCTGGAGCAATAAGAGAGACTATCCTCTCCCTTGAGTCTGGAGAAACAAGGAAGTTCTGACCGAATTTCTTCGTCATTGCAAGTAAATGCGAGGAGAGAACTCTCTCCAGCTCTGTGATGCTGCTGTAATTGAGATTCCACATAGCTTCATCTTATCAGATAGTGAGACAAGGTGCTATCTGGAGCGCATGAAACGTGAGACAACTACCCCGATTACAGCAAAAGCAATGAATACCAGATATGATATCAGCTCTGTGGACAGTTCAGCCTGGCCTGCAATTGCAAATGCTTTTTCCAGAAGCAGATACAGCGGGGTAAGAAGATTGCCTAGAACAGGCAGCATCACAGTGAAAAGCGAAAGGACCATATATAGCGATATCAGCAGATTGAATGGATATGATGTCACTATGCTCCACATCTGATACCCCCCGAAAACGGAAAGCGTGAACGGAACGGAGAAAAGGAGTGCCGCTGCAGAAGCTGCTGCAGAAAGCAGGAATGCATGAGGAAGCGGCAGCAAAGACCGCAGAGTCTTTGTCAGTTCATCGGAAAGGAAGAGTATTCCTCCCAGCGAGATGAAACTCAGCAATCCACCGATATCAACAACGGACCAAGGGAAAATACAATAAAGGAATGCCATCGAAAGCATGAAGGCATCCTCAATTTCTGCCTCCATCATAAAAAGAATACGGAAGATGAATGCCCTCATCAGGGATGCTCTCCATCCTGAAAGAAAACAGAAGAGGAAAAGGACAGCTGTCAGCGTATATCGTCCTCTCCTGTGCCCCAGACAATACTCCAGAGGTTTCCCGATAATGGCTGCGATTATTGCCAGATGCATTCCAGAAAGCGCAAGTACATGGCTGAGTCCCGATTGTCTTGCATCGTCTGTGAGGGCGAATCTGCCATCACTTCCAGTACCAAGTACAAGAAGGGAGGCAAGCTCTCCGGCATCTCCGTATTTTCTGAATATGTTCTTTACTTTTTCAACTGCCATTGCCCTGATTGCACTCAGAGCAGGTCTTCGCTCTAAATGGGAGGAATAACTATAGAAGACTGCTTCTCTGAAATTTCCCCAGAGATTCACTTCATCACCATAATAAAAATCAGCAGGAGCAGAGATCACATAGATGCTTCCTGAAGCGGAAAACACATTTCCTTCTGCATCGCAGGCATAATCTGCAGCTATCCGAAACCCTGATTTCCTTCCGCTCCGCTGCTGGCTGTCCTGGATGACTGTGCCATGCAGCATGCTCACATCTTCCTTCACGATTGCAGTATCTGGCGTGGCTTCCGACAGGCTTTCTGCAACAAGGAGAAAGAGAATGGCAATGAAAACCGGCAATAATCCATCCTTTCCAGTCAGAACGAGGAATAAAGAGACAATCGAAAGCAGAGGCAATACAATAAGCACTCTGGAAAAGAATGAAGGAAAGAAATTAATCAGATAAGCTGACGCTACTATAAGACAATATCCCATATATAGATATACGGGATAAACCGAGGATTATGTCAGATTATTATCCGTCAATGCAAAATAAAGCGCTAAATCGAGGATATCAAGCCCCCCTATTGTCACCTGATGCACCAGGAAACGCACAGTCTTCTCTCCCTGTCCTTCCTTACACCTTTTGATCGTTTTCATAATCCCCTTGTCAGAAGCCTTGAGGTGGAGGAAAAGCGCGGCGGTAAAATCATCCTTCCACTCCGCTGAAAGCGAAGAAGAGAGCTGGCATCTGCCTTCTGCAATCATCCAGGCAGTTTCCAGCAGAGAATATGAATAGAGGGAGTCATAGTATTCCTCAATATCCCGCATATCGCTGGAGATGGTGAAATCAGAGTCCAGCACAGCATCTTCCACGGCTTTATTCCTTTCTTTCATCAGCTGTGATTTCTCATCCATACGTGAAAGCAATACCCAGAGCAAAGCAGAAGCGATAAACGCAAAGACAAGCTCATCCACAACAGGAACAGGATCCGGAATAACAACAGAAAGTATGAAATACACCACAATAAACAGGAAAGCAGAAGCAAAAAGCCGTGGTATATACCGTTTCTCGCCTATCCATTTCAACAATACGATATGTGAATCAGAGAGCAGTGAACGATATACATCATCCTTCTCATCCGGGCCTAGAGGTGAAGATGATAGAACAGTGAATGAAAGATTGCTATCAAGCTTCTCAGCATTCTCCTGAGAAAGAGAGGAGAGCACCAGTGGCACTCCCCTCCGCCTCATATAATAAACATTCATCAAAGTGCAGCCATGAATTCAGACTTTATCTCGCCTACTTTATTCTCCAGAGCCTTCCGTCCATCAGGTCCCTCTGTAAGGAAGAGATAGTATTTGATCTTCGGCTCCGTACCAGAAGGTCTTACAACAAGCTTCTCGCCAGAAGCAAAACGTATGATGATGACATCAGCTTTCGGGAATCCTGTATTCTCTCCCATCAGATCCTCTACCGATTCGATGGTACGGGATACAAGGGTATCACCTTTCTTCAGCGCACGCATTGATGCCATAATCGACTTCATCTTCTCCTTGCCTTCTGCGCCATCATATTCATTGGAGAAGACAACTTCAGTCGAGTAACCATAGCTTGCGTAAATCGCATCCAGTCTCTGCTGCAGCGTGATTCCACGTGAAGCGTAATAACACATCATTTCGACAGCAGCGATAGCTGAGGAAACAGCATCTTTATCATGGACATCTGTAACAGTCAGGAAACCATAGCTTTCCTCGCAGCCGAAAAGGAAGTACTTGCCAGGGTTCTCACCTCTTTCAATCCTCTCAATCTCTTCAGCAATATACTTGAAGCCCGTGAGGACATCCTTGCAGACTCCGCCATTCTTTTCGGTAATCTTTCTTACAAGGTCTGTTGTAACCAGGCTCTTAGCTACAAATGGAGTTCCTTCTCTCTTCATCTCACTGGCTGTTGTCAGAAGATAATCGACAAGAAGCGTAGCAATCTGGTTGCCAGTCAGAAGAAGATAATCAGTCTTATCATCATCGACAGGAATTGCGATTCCAAGTCTGTCTGAATCGGGATCCGTTCCTAAAACGATATCAGCTTTGATCTCTTTGCCAAGTGCGATAACACGCTGCATAGCCTCAGCACTCTCTGGATTCGGAAGCTTCACTGTCGGGAAATTACCATCAGGCAGCTCCTGCTCCTTCACGACATGGCACTCGATACCAAGAGAAGACAGCATATGGCGTACAGGAACATTTCCTGACCCATGCAGAGGTGTATAAGCAACTTTTATCTTCGATGATTTAATCAGATCAGGGCGTCTGAGAGATGCAGTGACCATACCATAATATGCTTCATCAACCTCTGCAGGAACGGAGGAAAGCATACCGCTTGCTCTCAAAACCTTCTCATCTCCATCCTTGATGGAATCCTTTGTGACTGCATTGGCTCTGTTGGCTATCTCGATATCATGAGGAGGAGTAACCTGTCCACCATCGGACCAGTAGACTTTATAACCATTATACTTCGAAGGATTATGAGAAGCTGTGACAACAATACCTGCTGTTGTCTTCATATGGCGTACTGCAAAAGAAAGCATCGGAACCGGATGCAGCGTGTCATAGAGATATGTCTTCACGCCATTGGCAGCCAGAACCTTAGCAGCAGAGAGTGCAAACTCGGGAGAGAACAATCTGGAATCATAAGCAATGACAACGGATGGGGCCTTAACAGACTGCAGAAGATATTCAGCAAGACCTTGTGTGACCTTCCTCACCATGAATGTGTTGATTCTGTTTGTTCCGCCTCCGATCATACCGCGCATACCTGCCGTACCGAATGCCAGAGATGTATAGAAGCGGTCATAAAGACCTTCCCAATCCCCCAGCTCAACAGCATTCTCAACCTCACGGCTGAAGACAGGTTCTGTCTCAGAAGCAATATAATTTCTGGCAGCAGCAAGCACATCATCTTTCATCTTTTCAGTGAATTCCATTCTGGAGCCTCCTTTCCACTTTTATGCAATTGTACCACATCAAAGCAAACTAGACAGTTTTTCAGCCAGCTCTTTGACATTATTTGCAGATATTTCCACACCGGAAGCCATCAGATCTTCCGCACGTCTGAAGCCATAAGAGACAATGAGAGTCCTCACACCGGCTCTCTTCCCTGTCTCAGCATCCACTTCACTGTCCCCGACATAGATGCATTCATCAACACTGGACCCAACCTCTCTAAGACCTTCAAGCAAGAGCTGCGGATCAGGCTTCAGCGGGAATCCCTTGCCCTCTCCTGCTACAAAAGAGAAATAATCCGGAAGAAGCGTATTTATTATAACTTGAACAAGTACATCTGATTTATTGGAGACAACACCAAGCCTGCTGCCTTTGTCCTTCAGCATAGCAAGAAGCTCTGGAATACCAGGATAAGGCAAAGTCTCAACAACAGGATGCTTACGGTAATATGAAAGCAGAAGAGAGAACATCAGCTCAAACTCATTCTCATCAAGTCCTTTCGGATTCTTTTCAGTCACAGCCTCAGAGAGTGCTCTATGAAGACCTCTTCCGACATAACGGCGTACATCATCAAGAGAAGCCATCTCCCCACCATAAGCTCTCAAAGCATAATTCATGGCATTTCTTATATCAGGGAGCGTATCAAGAAGAGTTCCATCGAGATCGAAGAATACAGCTTTCATAACTGCATTCTAGCCTCTTCGGGCCATCTTGCACACACACTGCTGAGACAGTACGATGCAATTATGTACAAAGTAATAATAAAAGAAGGAAAAGATAGAACCATTCGCCGTCATCATCCATGGGTATTCTCCGGAGCTATCGACAGAATAGAACCTGCATATACTGAAGCAGGATGGGCTGAGACATATTCTTCAACAGGGCTTTTCATTGCCTATGGCTGGTATGATGAGAAGAGCCATATACTCCTTCGTCTTATTTCATGGAAAAAGAAAGACAATCCATCCGATGAGCTTGTCAGAAAACTCACCAAGGCTGCTGTCGAAAGAAGACGGGATCTTTTCTCTCTTGCAGATACGACAGCTTTCCGCCTCATTCATGGAGAGGCAGACTTCCTTCCAGGAATCGCTGCAGATGTCTATGGAAGGGAAATAAGAATCATCGTCTCTTCCCGTTTTGGAGAAGCTTTCCTCCCTGTCATTGCCTCAGAACTGGACAAGATGCTTCATCCATCAGTCATCGAAGCTGTGACAGATAAGCAGTTCGCAGGCCTTGAGGGAATGAGCGAGAGAGTCAGACACTTCAGGAACGGAGAAGAGACAAAAGAGGATGAGAGCCGCGACAACGTCCGTTTCATCGAGAATGGAATATGGTATGAAGCAGCTCCTGGTAAAGGACAGAAATCAGGATTCTACTGTGACCAGAGAGATAACAGAAAAGCGATAGAAATGTACGCAAAAGGAAAGAACGTGCTAGACCTCTTCTCCTACACCGGAGGCTTCACGCTTCATGCACTCCGTGCAGGAGCTTCAAGCGTGGATTCTGTTGACTCATCTGAAAGCGCTCTCAGACATCTTCTGTATCAGGTGCACCTGAATGAGGACAAAGAAGTGCTTTCCGAAGGCTCTCGGGATAAAGTGAATATCTACCCCTCGGATGCCTTCCAATGGCTCAGAGATTCTGAAGACAATAAATATGACATGATGATTCTCGATCCACCGAAACTTGCAAAGACAAAAAGCTCACTTGAAAACGCAATGAAGGCATACAAGGATCTCAATCGAGTTGCAATGATGAAAATCAGGAATGGAGGCATCATCGCAACATTCTCCTGCTCAGGTGCAATGACAAGAGAAGATTTCCGCCTGATGCTAAGCTGGGCCGCATCCGATGCCAACGCGGAGATCCAGATACTGCGGACTCTCAGTGCAGGAGAGGACCACCCAGTACGTCTTTCCTTCCCTGAAAGCGAATATCTTAAAGGCTACATCATAAGAGTAATCAAATAAGAAAGAAAAAGCAGGGCCCAGAAATGAAATGAGTCCTGCTTCGCTCTAACAAAGCTATTTAATTATTCTACAAGTGTTCCGTCAACGCCTGCTTCAGTCCAATCAAAGCTATTATTCTGCGCTGCTGTCAGATACCATATCTGCCCATTTTTGTCTCCTTCTGTTGTAATTGTATACGCAACGAGAGAACCAGAATTATCCGTTACAGTACCTTTATCAGCAGAATCAATCCAGATTGCAGGAACAGTCGTATCGTTGCAGACAATCTTTGTACCAGCTGCAATCGTCAGTGTTGACTTGTCAACATTGATACCACCGTATTTATTGCCACTGAGATCAATAGTACCTGAAAGGGTTGCAGATGAATTCTCTCCGATGAGAATACCGGCGTTGGCTTTGGTTACAGAAATATTATTGAGAGTTACGTTATCTGCATCATACACTTTCACACCGAACTCACCGCTGTTCCACTTATCAGGAGGTGTGATTCCGTCGACATTAAGATCTGTCAACGTGACATTACTTGTGTATGAAATCTCAACAATGGATTTTGTTCCAACACCACTTGTGGAACCTTCAGGAACATCTCTGGAAATAGTCTTTCCATTGCCATTCACTACCAGTGATTTTCCATCAGTCGCCTTGATATTAAGCTGAGAACCAAGATTCTTCATGTCAGATGCAAGATAGTAAGTACCTTCTGCGCCTGTGCTGAAAATTTCATTGAATTCATCAGAAGTAGATGGTGCAACAGGTGTGCCCTCCGGAGTATCATCAACAGCCGGTGGCGGTAAAATCACATTATTACTAGGCTGACATGCCGTGAACATGACAAGCAGCATACACATTCCAATAATAAGAAACAAATTTCTTTTCATGTTTTCTCCTTGAATCCCCAAGAAAAGGATTTAAGTATTTGTTTCCAATATAGTCTGAAATTGCAATGTTCACAGAATCTTCATCTAAAATATATTCCGTAGGCAATAAATGAGAAAACTATCATTTAATATACCACACTAAAACAAAATCAGGGAAATCATGTATCCGTTCAGGAGGCCTGAAATTAGACCTCCTCCGATTCTCACTCCTCGCCTTCAAGCGTATGCTGCTTGCGTCTGAGGTACTTGATTTCAGAAGGTGAATGCTGTTCCTTCCTCTTCTTTCTTGAACGTTTCTCCCCCAGTCCTGCCTTTATGACAGAACGGTTCTTCCTGTCGGAGATGATTATCGTACCGACTATTGCTGCAAGACCGCAGAGACCAAGAAGGAAAAGCCATGCCCAGTTTCCATCCATGCCAGGGATGGAGACATTCATACCGAAAAAACCTGTGATGAATGTAGGGAACATAAGCGAGAGTGAGATTATTGTCAGACGCTTCATGATCACGTTCATGTTGTTTCCGATAACACTGGCAAATGCATCCATTGTTCCTGTGAGGATATCTGAATAGATATTAGCCATTGCAATAGCCTGCTTGTTATCAGTGATGCTGTCCTCCAGGAATTCCAGCTCATCCTCTGAGTTGAGGTGGAAATATGGCGTCTTCTGGAGTTTTTCCAGAAGTACCTCGTTATCAGTGAGGCCTGTCGTAAGATAAACAAGCGACTTCTGGATCTGCAGAAGCTGGATCAGTTCATAATTCATGATTGACTGGTGAAGCTGTTCCTCAACAAGGTCTTTCTGCCTGTTTATGTACTTAAGGAATCTGATGTATACAAGAGCAGCACGTCCAAGGATTGAGACAACAAAGCCTTCTTTGGTCTCTACAGGACACTGGCGGAAACGATGGCGGGCAAAGTCATCAATGACGACACTGTCTCCCCGGCAGATTGTGATTATTCTGTCCGGATAAAGCACCATACCAAGAGGAATAGTCGTCCTCTCCAGCGGCTTATCGTCATCTTCCTCTGCTGACGGCAGACGGCAGATGATGACAGTATAGTCATCTTCCTTCTCTATACGGCTCTGCTCATCAGCATCCATGATATCTGCAAGGAGCTCAGAAGAAATCATATATTCATCTGTAAGTATTGAGATATCCTCTTTATCGATTTCCCTGCAGTCAATCCAAGTATAATTCTGATTAACGGTTAAATCTGTTCTTTTAGTGATCATCTGGCTCTCCTCGGGCCTTCGATCACTCCTCAGGGAATAAGAGAAAGCCCCGGTTTCTTTGCAACAGCTTCAGGTAAGGGATTTATACTGCCACCTTCATCCATAGTGTTTTCCTCCATCGGAGGATAGTACCACACAACTGAAAACAGGAAAAGAGCCAGAACGGATTACTCTGTCATCATAGCTTCCAGACTCATCTCGCTGGAACTGTACTCCACATTCCCCATGAAAAAATCTGCAAGGGCGGAAAGAGAAGAGACAAGCTCAGGCTTTGCAAAAGCAAACATAGCGAACTTTCCTTCTTCGCCATCATACTGATAAACACCATTGTAACTATCAGGGCCCCATGTATACAGAACAGAAATCATTTTCTCAGCCAGGGCTGAACTGAGACGTATCAGGCCTTCTTCATATGAGGGATACATCGTCACGAGGCTGTCATCATCTACAGCAACACCGGCAGAAACGAGATCTGCCACAGCAGGTTCAGCAAATTCCTGATCAGAGATGAAAACCGCCCAGAAATCAGCACCAGGATCTTCGATTTCAATAGCATTGGCTGCCAGAGGCAACATAGCCATGGCAGCAAGCAAAAGAACTGTAAGTATTCTTTTCATGCGACTAGATTATTACGAAACGGATGTGGAGAAAAGAGCTTAGATATATGGATTCCAGATATATTCTCCGGCACTCTTCTCATATAGACTGAAAGCATCTGCGGGTACAGATGGATCATAATCAGAGAGGGAGAAAACTGAAGCACAGCGTTTCCCGAAGATTTCCTCAAGACGAGCCTCACTGCATCCTGCCTCTCTGAGACTTGATAACAGGAGAAGCATGCCTGGAAGGCCGGGAATTCCTGATGCACCCTTTTCTTTATCATCAATCGTATGAGGTGCATGATCGGACTCGGCCCAGTCTATCGTACCATCCAGCAAAGATGAGAAGACAGAAGCCCTGTCATCATCGCTTCTGAGAGGTGGATTCATCTTCAGATACCTGTCATGGTCCTCCGCATCTCTGACAGTAAGAAGAGCATGATGCGGAGTGGCACCCATTGTAATACGGAAAGAAGATGTCTTCCTTTTCTCTTTCACCAGCTCAATCGTCTTCCGGGCAGAGACATGACAGATATGCAATGTACCCTTGAAATCCGCTTCCGCAGCAGCTGAGATGATATCTCTGGCACTTTCGGCCTCGGCTTCTGTCGGACGGGCAAGGGAATGCGTCTCCCATCTGCCCGGCACAAAGAGCTCTGGTTTCATCAGCTCTTCTTTCTCACAGTGCACTGCGACAACACCGCAATAACCAGATTCAGCAAGTGCTTTGAATACGCCAAGCTGCTTTTCATAGCCTATGATTCCCATATTCCCTGTAGACTGCCCGGCAAACATCTTCAGACCGATGACTAATGGAAAAAGCTCGTCATGGATTTCAACCATCTCCCTTATCTGGGTACTATCAGCGGTAAGGCCTGCATAAAGATGATAGGAAACTCCTGTCTTCTCTGCAGCCTCTCCTCCATCTGCCAGACGGGAGATTATAGTATCTATGTCAGTACATGGAGGTGCTGTGTTCGGCATATCGAAAAGATGTGAAAAGCCGAGAGACGACGCTACAGTCATACCATGAAGAATCGTCTCCTTGCTGCTTTGCTGCCAGTCTCTGAGGTGAACATGGGGATCGATCATAGCTCAGCACCATTCTCCTTGAGGACCTTCCACGTAAAGAATGTCCCTTCCTTGCATGGAAGGTGCCCGCCGCACACGCATTCCCCGCACATACCGATGCCGCACATCGTGTTCTTTTCCATCGAAAGATAGATACGCTCATCGGAAAGTCCTAACGACTCGAGAATCATGGCAGCTTTCTCCATCATCTTCCCCGGTCCGACAATATATGCAGAGACATCGCCTTCAGTATCTTTTGCTGTTATCGTATCAAGAACACGCCCAGGCTTACCATCATCTGCGACAGAGAGATATGTGCCATATCCTTCCAGGACATCCTGAAGGGGGTCCTTCCCTGCTGACTCAGCAGTGACACCAACGCGGATATCCATCACGGTACTATCTTTTTTCAGCGTCTCACCGATCAGAGGAAGCACAGCAGCACCTGTACCGCCGCCAATCAGGAGTGCTCTCTCTGATTTCTGATATTCCATAGGACTGCCATAAAGACCACGGGTATAGACTGTATCGCCTTCTTTTACTTCAAAAAGAGCTTCAGTGAATGCACCTCTTTTCTTGATAAGGAAAGTAAGCGGCTCATTCACAGCCACAGAGAAAGGCTTCTCTCCGCTTCCCGGAAGCCAGATGAAGACGAATTCTCCAGGCTTGCACTCCATTGAACCTGAAAGAGTGAGAATCAGGACGCCGCTGGAATGAATCTCCTTCTTAAGGACAGTATGCGGCGTATATACAAGCATGTTCTTATCAGAAAGGAGGGAGGAGACATCCTTGCCGCTCTTCATGGCTTCCAGATAATCCTGCCACTTTGTCGGCATGACACGTGAAAGAGCAGATCCAATGCCTACGCTGTCAGCACCGGCAGAGAGCATGGCCTTCACATCTTCAGGCCTTGTGACCCCGCCCATGCCGAGGATTATAGGGTCATCACCGATTGCTTTTCTTATCGCTCTGACAGCCTCCAGTGCCTCTTCATGGACCCACTCTCCTGAAGCTCCCCCCTTTCCGCCAAGTTTGTTGTTAAGGATGGGTTTTCCTGAATGAGGTTCAATATAAAGCTTAGGACCCACTGTATTTATTGCAGCAATACCATCAGCACCTGCATCTATCACAGCCTTGGCAATTGCACCTATGTCAGGAACATTGGGCGTAAGCTTCACTATCAGAAGAGTCTTTCTCTCAGGGTATGCTTTGCAGATAGCTTCCACATATGAGGCGGCAATCGCTGCGTCACTGCCAATTGAGGCACCAAAGCCTGCCGCAGCATGAGGACAGGAGAAATTCAGCTCCAGCATGTCAGCATATTGGTCGAAAGCTTTCACAAGCGTAATGAAATCCTCAGGGTTGGAAGCAGAGAGAGAGATGTTGAGGAGAGCTCTCATTCCCTTTTCCCTGATTTCCCTGATCTCTGGAAGGATTACATCCATCCCAGGATTTCTCAGTCCGACAGAGTTGCCGAAATTCCCTGCTTCAGGAGAACAGACGATAGGTTCCCTGTTTCCGGGATTCGGAGTTACCTGGAAACTCTTGGTCGTGATGATATCAATTGCAGGTATCTTCTTGTCGAAGAGCTCAATGAGTTCCTTCTTCGTCGAAGCAACACCAGAGACTGTAGCCAGAACAGGAATTCCCTTCAGATGATTATGCCTGAGAGCTTTCAGATCCATCAGATTGAAGCCTCCTTCAGGAGTGCATGAATAGCATTCATCACCTGATCAAGCCAATCATCAGGAGCAGCGCCTTTCTTCCATGGATGCGTGAGTCCTGACGACGAATTGATACGGGCAAGAGAAAGATCATACCCGGCCCTCTTCAGAGCTGCTACAACATCTGTAGCACTACCACCCTGAGATCCGACACCAGGAATGAGCATCGGTATATCCTTATCGGCATAATAAGATGCAATCTCTTCCAGCTCTTTCATACTTGTAGCGCCAACTACAGCTCCAAGTCCGCTGTGCTCTGCTGCCCAATGGGCAATGCGGTGAGCAACCGCGATATACATAGGATAGAGCTCTTTCTCATCCACAGCATCCATTGTGACAACGTTCTGCAGATCCACAGCCCCTGGATTGGATGTCCTGTTGAGAACATAGATACCCTTTCCTTCATATGCAAACGGCATCACTGAATCAGTACCCATATAAGGAGAAACTGTTACAGCATCTGCTTTCCAGCAGTCAAAAGCCTCTTTCGCATAATTTCCGCTGGAGCGTGCGATATCACCTCTCTTGCTATCAAGAATCACAGGAACGCCGGGAAAGAAATTCTCCAGGAGATCGAGTATGTCTGCAAGAGCAAGAGAACCCTGGAAATCTTCCTCCCTGGGGTTATCAAGAGAGCTGTAATATCCGATATTAGGTTTGAAAGCTGCAGGAGACACCCCCTCAAGTCTCATGCGATGGAAAATCTCCGCAAAATAGGATGAGAGACGCTCTCTTACAGAGGCATCACTCTCTGGCAGGACGGACATGACGGGATCGAGTCCCATACATACGATATTGCCTGAATCCTTTGCGCTTTCACGAAGCAGATCGATATAACTCATTCCTTAACCTCCCGCGGGAAACCTCTCTTCTCTCCCCATCCGAATGGATCCTTGCGCCAATCCTGAAGAACATCAGCCTCATCTGATGTGATATATCCTGTCTCACAGGCTGCATGAATCATCGTGTCATAGGAGAGGATTGTATGGCAGGCACACTCAGGATCAAGAGCGGAAAAAGCTTCCTCAGACACCTTCAGACCATATGTGAAGATTGCCAGACAGAGAGTGCAGTCTCCATTTGCCTTTCTGATTGCCTCCACAGCTTTCAGGGAAGAGGAACCTGTTGATATAAGATCCTCAATGAGCACGACCTTCTGACCGTTATAGCCTTCCTTGCTGATACCTTCTATCTGATGGCCAAGCCCATGGTCCTTGGAAGAAGAACGCACATACGAAAGCGGCTTGTAAAGCATATCAGCAAGACTTGTTGCATGTGGAATACCTGCAGTTGCAGTACCAGCGATGTTGTCGTATTTCTCTCCTATCGCACCGAGCATATCTGCAAATGCATCGCGGATAAGAGCTCTGTACTTCGGAGAAGCGAGGAACATCCTGTTATCATTGTAGATTGGCATTCTATAGCCAGAAGCCCAAGTGAAAGGAGCTGCAGGTGAAAGCTTTATCGCGCCAAGCTCAAAAGCACCTCTTGCCAGTATCGGTCCGTAGTATTCTGTTATCTCTTCAAGTTTCTTCATAATATTCTCTCCCAACAATTGTATCATTTATGAACGCTTTTTCCAGATTTCCTTGAATGTATGGAAACGCCCACAGTATGCGCATGCGAAATGCCCATCGGGTGTACGATAAAAAGATGCAGGAACTCCCTCTCCGTTCACAGGATTGGAAACACAGGCCTCATTCTGGCAGCAGAGGTCATCGAAGTTATAGATACGCGGTGGCATATGCGTTCTGTACTTTTCTGCAACGTGACCGTCTCTGATTATATTGAGCGTACAATGAGGAGCAATAGCCGCAAGCCTCTTGAGATCCTTTCTCTCCAATGGTCTTGCGCCTGGACGGAATATGATACCCTTGTACTGTCCATCGGAACCACGGGAAATCCATTCACCGCCTCTTTCATCGTCCAAGCCCAGAATCGAGGAAATCAGACGCATATGGTTCCTGATATCTCCCGGTTCATCTCCACGGCAGATGTGATCGATTACAATACCATCTGTTATAGGGCGGACACCTTCAGAGTAATTCTTGTCTTTCTTATCCTTTGAAGGCTGAACCTGGATAATATACTCCTCCGTGCGCATGTCATTGTCATGTTCACCAGGTACCGGTACATAATCATCCCCGATTCTGCCTCCGATCAGAGAGAGCAGAACGATACGGCAATACATTCCATTGATTGCCTGTCTTTCCCAGGCATTGAGGGGTGTTTTATCAAGCCATGTAGGAATCGTAGGATGCTCCTTGTGGCGTGGAAGCGGATGATAGAACTTCGTATTCTCCTGAAGATATGGAAGGAAATCGCGGCGGAATGTGATGGCTTCTCTGAGGATATCCTGTTTCTGCAGGATCCTCTCACCCATTCTCTCCAGCTGCGGACGTGTGAAGTACCAGAGACGTGCAGGTTTTCCTGTTTTAACGTACTCTTCAATCGATGGATAGATGGAAACCTCAAAACCGTTCTCTTTCATCTTCTCGATATAAGACTCCGGCATCATCAGCTCATCAGGGGCAATCAGATCGACCTTGACACGGTCGAATATCCGTAAGCCATCAGCCTTGGAGTGAACTGTACGTCCATGATAGAGGTCGCCGACAAGAGCGACATGGATTGAATCAAAACTCATGTCAAGGTCTTCAAGGAATGTGAATTCATCAAGAAGCTCCTGTGTCGGATGCTCGTGTTTGCCATCACCTGCATTGATGAAAGCCGGTGTATAAGGAAGGCCATTGCGCTTAGCATATTCACTGCACTCTTCAGAGAGCCACTTTGTCAGCCCTTCAACCTTGCTTCTGACGATGAAGATTGAATTATGATAGCCAGAAAGCATATTGAATGTATCTGCATAACTCTCGCCCTTATTGATTGAAGAGGAAGATGAAATCAGTTCAGAGACCTTCGCATGATGGAACTGAGCCGCATTCCTGAATGATTCCTTAGTCCTTGTACTATCTTCAAGAAAGACCTCATAAATTCCGAAATCCGGATCGTTTATACGGAAGCTGTCCATTACTTTCTGGTCATCTGCCAGAATCGCGTCCTTGAGCTCCTTCACCTTCTTGAAGAAATATCGGCGTTCATTGATTGACAGATCGTCTATGACACAGAGCGATCTCGAAGCGAATACACTAGCCATTGCATCTCCTCTTAAGAAAAAAGCCGGGCAATGCCGGCATCCATACAGAAACATTTAGGTAAGGGCTATCACAAGTTGCGGAAAAAAGCCTTGATCTCATATCCCTTGCCTCCGTCTGAGTAGAATATCAGAAGGAGAGACCGGTGTCTATAATACCAGGCCAATGTTGATTTTCCATTCTTTCCGCTGGCATGGAATTTCACTATATTTACCATTGGAGGGTTATCCACATGTCAAACAGAATCATGCTCAATGAGACTTCCTATCATGGAAGCGGAGCTATCAAGGAAATTGCAAATGAAATCAGAAACAGGGGCTTCAGGAAAGCTTTTGTCTGCTCAGATCCGGATCTTGTGAAGTTCGGTGTGACAAAGAAAGTCACAGATGTGCTTGATGAAGCTTCCATCCCCTATTCACTCTATACGGACATCAAAGCCAATCCGACTATCGAGAATGTACAGCATGGCGTCCAGAGTTTCAAAGATGCTGCTGCTGATTGTATTGTAGCTATCGGTGGAGGCAGTTCGATGGATACTGCAAAGGCAATCGGAATCATCATCGCAAATCCCGAATTCGAGGATGTGAGGAGCCTGGAAGGGACAGCCCCCACAAAGAATCCATGTACTCCGATCATTGCAGTCCCGACAACTGCAGGAACGGCTGCAGAAGTCACTATCAATTACGTTATTACGGATGTCCAGAAAAAGAGAAAATTCGTCTGTGTCGATCCGCATGACATGCCTGTCGTTGCTGTAGTCGATCCGGATATGATGGCAACAATGCCAAAATCTCTTGCAGCCTCCACTGGCATGGATGCTCTTACCCACGCAATAGAGGGTTATACGACAAAAGCCGCATGGGAGATGACAGACATGTTCCATCTAAAAGCCATTGAAATCATCGCCCGCTCGCTCAGAGCTTCTGTCGCAGGGGATGCAGAGGGGAAGAAAGACATGGCACTCGGACAGTACATAGCAGGTATGGGATTCTCCAATGTCGGACTTGGCATTGCCCACTCCATGGCCCACACGCTTGGAGCCGTCTATGACACACCGCATGGAGTCGCATGTGCAATGATGCTTCCTATCGTCATGGAATTCAATGCAGAAGCAACCGGCGAGAAATACAGGGAAATAGCCAGAGCGATGGGCGTAAGGAATGTAGATTCCATGTCTCAGGAAGAGTATCGCAAAGCTGCAATAGAGGCAGTAAGACAGCTTTCCAAGGATGTAGGAATCCCAGAGAAGCTGGAAGCAATAAAGGAAGAGGATCTTCAGTTCCTCTCAGAGAGCGCCGCAGCCGATGCATGTGCCCCAGGAAATCCGAAAGATGCATCCATAGAGGATTTCAAAGCACTCTTCCGGAAAATCATGAAATAAGAGTCTCAGCCCCGATGACATCACTCCGGATAGCCTCTCAGTCCGGAGTGATATTTTTCTATTGTCATTGCTGCAGAGAATACTCAGGCAAGCGCAATGACTTCTATCTCTACCTGGACATCTTTAGGCAGTGTCTTCACTGCTACTGCGGAACGAGCAGGAAGAACTGGAGCTTCTTTGAATGCTTCGCTGTAGACTTCATTCACACTGCCGAAGTCTCCCATATCCTTCAGAAACACTGTTGCTTTCACGACTTTTGTAATATCAGTACCAGCAGCTTCAAGCACTGCTTTGATATTCCTGAATACCTGCTTTGCCTGCTCTGCTGCAGTTCCTTCCACAATGCTTCCTGTTGCAGGATCAATAGGAATCTGACCGGATGCGAATACCATTCCATTAGCCTTTACAGCCTGGCTGTATGGACCAATAGCAGCAGGTGCCGATTTTGTTTCAATTTTCTCGATCATATCTCCTCCTAAAAAAGCTGAAGCAGATCGCCAGCTTCTGAGATTGTTCTATAGTTTTCCAAGCTCTCACCAGGCTTGAAACCAAATCCATAAGTTACAGCAGCAAATCCAGTACCAGCATCTTCTGCCCCTCTCAGGTCAGAAAGCGTATCTCCGATCATCAGTGTTTCAGCAGAATCCGTCCCCAGATCAGAGAGAGCGAGCTTTATGATATCACCTTTAGTAAGATCCTCTGAAAGCGATGAACCATGAATACTGTCAAACAAGTCTATAACACCTAGATACTCAAGGCAGGATTTAACAAGATTCTCTGACTTGAATGTTGCGACAGCAAGCTTAACTCCATCAGATTTCAGCTTAACAAGGACATCCTTCATATGAGGATAGAGATGCATCATAAAGCGCCCGTGTTCATCATACTCTTTCCTGTAGATATCAAGTGCATCATCGAGAAGAGCCTCATCCAGACCGAATGCAACGACAAAGCACTGTCTCAGCGGCGGACCGACGAAACGTCTGAGATCTTCTTCCGTGTACTCTCTTGTCACTCCAAGCTTCCTGACTGTATAGAGCGCTGTATGGAAGATTCCTTCAGATGAATCGGCAAGAGTTCCATCGAAATCAAAGATCATCGCCTCAGGCATCCACAGCCTCCATCATCTTCTCATAAGCTTTACGGGAAGAAGCTGCTACAGTAAACCATCCCTGCTCACTCTGTGAGAGTGAATATTTTCCACCTGCCTCGGACAGGATGACGAGACCTGCTGCGATATCATAAAGATAGAGGACTTTCTCATAGTAAATCGAACATCTGCCAGCAGCTACATAGCATAGAGACAAAGCAGCAGAACCGATTGACCTCATATCGGATACGATGTCATAGAATCTCTCCATCTGCTCAATGTATGAATGAAGATATTCATGACGGCGATGCGGCGGAACCAATATCGCAAGAGACTTTCCGAGGGGTGTCAGCTCATCTGTATGTATCGGCTTTTCATTGAGAAATGCACCACAGCCTCTGAGAGCCGAGAATATCTCATTCTGCCGTGGAACCATCACGACTCCGAACGCCAGTCCTTCTTCATCCTGAAAGGCGATGGAGATGGTGTAATTCGGGAAAGAAGCCATGAAATCCACAGTTCCATCAATTGGATCTATTATCCACTTTGAAGCATTGCCAGCAGTATGATCTCCTGATTCTTCACCATATATCCCATCATCAGGAAAAGAATCCCTTATCCTGGAAATTATGAGATTCTCACATTCCTTATCTGCAGCTGTCACATAATCATTCTCTGCTTTCTGCGATATCTGGGATCTCAGGCTTTCATGAGACAGCAGGAAGGAAGAAGCCGAAGAAGCAATGTTTTTCGCCAGTTCAAAACGCTTTTCAAGGTCCGCTCTGAGCATCACTTTCCCCTCTCTATCAGCTGCTGCCCGATCACACGGCATATCTTCCAGTTGGAAGGCGAGAAACTCTCAGGCGTGATCTTTTTCTCAAAGGCATCGATGAGCGCAAAATCATCATCGAGGAAAAGAACAAGCGCATTCCACGTTTCCTTGTGTTTTGAGTACATCACAGCACCTGCATTATTCAGCAGCCCTTCTCTCCTCAGTTCGTCATTGACGACACCGGAAGCAAGCACAACGGATATGGAATAATCATAGATGGAGAACATCTTGTCTTTCCCATCTGCTCTCTGCCGTTCCCAGCTTGATCTGATGACACGCTGAAGATAATCCCGCATCTCGCCATCTGCTTCGGAAATGAAAGAGAGGAAAGCTGAGCCTTTATCCAGATGCTCCGCGATATCACGGAGAATACCTGAAAGATCTGCAAGGCTGTCATCTTCCTCAGGAATCGCCTGTCCTTCGTTCTCAGCTTCAGTCATAACAAAGACTCTTCCACCACCTGCCAGCTCTACAGGCTTCACAAGGCCTTTGTCTATAAGACTTTCTGTTGTCTCATTCTCATAAGAAGGAGTTATTGCTTCTTCTGAATGATCCTCTTCATACAATGGTATTGCAGAATCTTTTGTTTCCGGTTCTTCCTGCCCGGCGTGAAGAGAGATCTCCTCAGGGACATCCGCCTTCATCACATCGGTCCCCTCCTCGCCTTCTTCCCCTTTGCTATCAGCAGATTCCTCTGCCATGGCAGACTCATTCTCTTCTGCAAGAGAAGCTTCGTTTGTTTCAGCGTCGTCTTCATGAAGCAGAACGGGAGATGGTTCTTCATTGTCAGGCACACGCTCCTCAGCGTGATCATGTATCACACCGTTCTCTGCAGAAGATTCAGGATTGTTGTTCTCACTGTCGCATTCCGCAGGAGTATCATCAGGCTGGATATCATCTTCTATCTCAGATGCTCTTTCCTCTGAGATCTCCAGCTCTGCACTGCCCTCTGCCTCAACAGGCAATGATGACTGCATACATCCATTCTGGTTATCCTGACCATCATCAGAAGAAACAGGCTCCTCGCACTCCTCTGTACCCTCTTTCACGCTGTCATCAGCTTCATCTGGATCAGAAGCTTCAACAACATGAACAGGAACGTGCTCTGCTTCAGACGCAGAGAAAGCCTCCGCTTCTTCTTCAGCTCTCTCATAGGCCTCTTCATCTTCTTCTTCGAGCTCATCCTCAGCGAATTTATCGATATTCTTCTCCTCTTCATCGCTGAAAAGCTCATCGAAGAATGTCAGCTGATCAGGATCTGTATAGTTCTCATCAGCATAGACATCTTCCTTTTCCGCCTCGTCATAGATTTTCTCTGATTCAGGATCGATATCATCATCGACGACATCATCTGTTATATCATCATAAGCAACGTCATCATCATCGAGCTCTTTCTCATACTCATCGCTCTCTGCTTCCATCTCCTCATCGCGCTTGATGATTTCGCTTGTCAGGGCGTATTTATCAGCAAGTCTTTCAATGACTGTGCTTCTTTCATAATCAGAGAAATCCTCCGGAATAGACTCTTCCAGCTCCTTTTCCTTCTCCTCTATGCGTCTTTCCCTCTCGTCCTCATCCTCGTCATACTCATATTCATCTGTTATGTCATCAGAGAGAACGTCATCGTCAATGATCTTATCATCATTCTCGATTTCATCCGGATCGATGATGGCATCGTATTCATCTGCTTCAGGCATTACCAGCTGGCCGAAGATTGTCTTGTAGACTTTCTTGCGCTGAATAGAATCTGTAGAAACCTTCAGCAGATAATAAACAGATGTCGTGAAGATATCATCACTGGCAGCCCACAGCTCTTCGAAGTTGTCCGGTTCGACAACAAGACCTTTGTGACCAGGCTGAGGCTTATGCTTCTTCTCCTCTGCTCTTCTATCAATACGGGCCTGGAAAAGATCAGGAGAAGTGAACGCATTCACTTCCACAAGCGAAGAGAGGATGGAAACATCAATCTTATTCCCATCAAATGAATAGACATCAAGCTCATCAGTCTCCGTAAAAAGCAGTTTCAATGCTTCAGCTGCTGCATCAGTGTATCTGAGCGGAAGCCCTGCGGTTTCCTGCAGAATTCTTATGCCATATGATTGTATGTGCTGTGAAACAAAGGAGAAATACATATCCCCGAAGTGAAGAAATGGATAAATTGTGGCAGGCCATGTTCCCTGTCTCATCATGGCATCCAAATCCAGAGTTCCAGGATATACAGAGAGTGTCTCATAAGTCTTATTCGGAAGATCTGAGACAAAATCGGGACGGAAGAGATCAAAATCATCCCGCTCTCCAGCAAGCCGCGCGACACGTGTCTCCCAGCCGTTTTCCTTGATGATCTCACGTACAAGATCCTCATCAGGGATGATTCTCTCTGGATCAGCAGCCCTTTTCTGAGCCATCAGCGTTTCCATTTCAGCTTTATAAAGAGAAGCCTCTTCTGAAAGCTTATCGATTCCATCCAGTCCTCTTGTAACAATCTTGTACATCTCAGAGATAAGGAATTCAGGCTCAGCCCCATATTTTTCCTTAACGACATCTTTTGCCGACTGCATGGAAGCGTATGTCATATAGGACGCATGTTCAATTCTCTCTTTATCTTCCATAGGAGGGAAAGCCTCTTCAAAAAGAGCTTCTCTGTAGAGTGCCGCATTCTCCTCCTTGATAGCTCCAGTCCGGAGCATCAGTACCGTATAGCACTCAATAGACCTAAGGAGTCTTTTGGTGACATCATCGGAGAGACTCCTGATTCTCTGCCAGTCCTTCTCCTTGATATTTCTGTTCGATGAGATACCGTGGGACACATCAAAAAACGTACTCTGGATTATCGACTGCAGCAGCACGGGAAGCAATCGGCCAGAAACAGCTGCAAATGGCTCTCTGGAC
>CALXLB010000076.1 GCA_944389085.1 uncultured Spirochaetaceae bacterium | reverse complement strand
CTGTGACAATGAACCTTGGTAATATCCAGTATGTGGCAATTGTCATTGTCGGCGCCATTGCTGTCATCATGTCAGGCGGGGCTGCTGCGGGATACACTATTGGTCTTCTTGCAGCATTCCTTCAGCTCTCACGCTCATTCTCCAACAATGTCAACCAGATTTCACAGCAGATGAACATGGTCCTTCTGGCTTTGGCTGGCGCTGAACGTATCTTCGATCTGCTGGATGAGGAGAGTGAAGTCGATGATGGTTATGTCAGACTTGTCAATTCCAGAACCGATGAGAACGGGAATATCACAGAGTCTGAGACGAGAACAGGTGAGTGGGCATGGAAACATCCGCACCATGATGGAAGTCCTATAACATACACACCGCTTAAAGGCGATATTGTCATGGTGGATGTGGATTTTGGTTATGTTCCGGATAAGATGGTCCTTCATGATATCTCGCTCTATGCTAAACCTGGTCAGAAGATTGCATTTGTCGGTTCAACAGGAGCTGGCAAGACTACAATCACGAATCTTCTCAACAGGTTCTATGATATCCAGGATGGTAAGATCAGATTCGATGGAATCAATATCAATAAGATCAGGAAAGATGATCTGAGGCATTCTCTTGGTATGATATTGCAGGATACTAACCTCTTTACAGGGACAATCAAGGAGAATATCAAGTTCGGTAAGCTTGACGCGACAGATGATGAGGTCATCGCAGCTGCAAAACTTGCCAATGCCCATGATTTCATCATGATGATGCCTGATGGATACGATACCATGCTTACTAATAATGGCGAGAGTCTTTCGCAGGGGCAGCGGCAGCTTCTTTCCATTGCAAGAGCAGCGATTGCAGATCCTCCTGTGCTTGTCATGGATGAGGCAACATCTTCAATCGATACCCATACAGAGGCATTGGTACAGAGCGGTATGGATAAGCTGATGGAAGGCCGTACGGTCTTTGTCATTGCACATCGTCTTTCTACGGTACGCAACTCCAATGCAATCATGGTTCTTGATCATGGGCGCATAATCGAGCGTGGAGACCACGAGTCGTTGATTGCCCAGCACGGAGTTTATTACAAGCTTTATACAGGTGCTGTAGAGCTTGAATGATAGTTTGATTGCCCTGATTTGGCCGGAGAGATTCTGCTCTCCGGCTTTCTCCATAATATAAACACAAATGCTTTTTCCTCTCTTCACACAATCGCTGTTACCTTATATTCAGCAGGAGGCAATTTATATGAAGAGAAAACTGACAGGAACCGTAGCGATTCTTCTGATTGCATCAATGGCTGTATGGGCATCTGATGCCACAGAACTGAGGACAAAGTTCACAGATAGTCTTGCAAACGGTAGTGTCGAAGAAGCTATCAGCAATTATGATGATATGGTTTCTCAGGCCGGAAAGGATTATCAGAAGGCCCAGAGAAGTTATGAGAAAGCACTTGAAGCTGGCAATATGCAGAAAGCAAGGGAAGCAAGGCGTGATATGCAGTCTGCTTCTTATAGCGGAATGACCAGGGAGGAGACAGATGAAATGCTTTCCCTGATCCTTGCAGAGGATGAGAGTGCCAGAATAGAAGATGCGAAATGGCTTGCTGAAAACAGCAGATACTACAATCCATCGATTTCCTATGAGTGGTCATCTTCAGGTGACAACTACAGTTTCCGCTATTCATCGACAAGTTCAGTAAAACCAGGCGAGGAAATCACTCTTCCCGATAAGGATGATATCCGGGTCAATACAAGCAGAGCTGGAGTCCTCTCCGGATGGGGTGTAACTCCTGATGAGATTACATATCAGCCGGGAGAGACTATTCCTGCACCTCTGACAGATCAGACGCTCTATGCCATCTGGACTACAGAGGTTGTATTCAGGGATTCTGTGACAGGCATGGAATCGACTATCAACGATGTTTCCGATGGAGACCTGATTGATGTTCCGGCCCTTTCCGAAGCAGATGATTCCTATGTCTTTGCAGGCTGGGTCGATAAATCCACAGGTGAGTATATAGCTCCTGATGAGACAGAGATAGAACTTGAAGGCAATGGCGCTGTCTTTGAAGCACTCTGGAAGAATGCTGAGCTTTCTGATCTCTCATCGAAGCATTACACAATCGATGCTCTTCCTGTGAACACGCAGGCGGATTTGACATTTGTCGTTGCAAACAATGGTACAGAGGACCTGAAGAATGTGGAAGTCTCATGCACAGGCGATGATGGACTGAGGATTCTGCAGGGAAATGGTACAATCCGTTCAGTAGCCGCTGGTGACAGTGTTACCGTGACCGGATTGAGAGTTGTGGGAACAGCAGAAGGCGAGCATATGCTTACTGTTTCCCTGACAGACCGTGATGGTGATACATGGAGCGCAGACTTCACTGTCACCGTTGAATAAGCCATGTTTTGAACATGTATGCCCGAGGGTTTGGCTCATGCCCCCGGGCTTTTTTTCAGAACTTCAGATCTTTTAAAGCTTCGATAGAATTCTCTATTGCTTCAGGAATCGAGCATCTGCCATCAAATGCTTTCATATCCTTGAATCCGGTACCAGTAATCAGAACAACAACTTTGGCATTCTCTCCCAGTACAGAGACAAGGTGTTTCCTGTCCTTCTCAAGGGCTGCATAGCTTGTTGCTGCGGCAGGCTCTGCCAGTACGCCGGCTTCTCTTGTGAGTGTAAGCTGTGAGTCAAGAATCTGCGAATCTGGAACGGTTACAGCCCAGCCTCCCGACTCTTTGACCATTCTTGCTGCCATCCTGCCATTTGCGGGAAGATCGACAGAGATTGAATCTGCACGTGTTGTTGCATTGACTGCACTGTAATCATCATTCTCTATTGCTCTTGAGATTGCATCGGAGGATTCTGACTGACAGGCTATAAGGCGCGGCATTTTATCAATGAGTCCAGCTCGCTTCAGGTCCTTAAAGCCTTTTGAAACACCTGCAATGATACAGCCATCCCCTACGGGGACGTAGATGGCATCCGGCACCTTTCTGCCCATCTGCTCAAAGAGCTCGATTGATACGGATTTCTTTCCCTCTATTGTCATTGGGTTGTATGCTGTATTGCGGTTGATGCCGCCATGCATCTTCGTATATTCAAGGGAGAGGGCGAATGCATCGTCATAGCTTCCTTTTACAGGCACAACATGCGCACCATACAGAACGCTCTGCATTAATTTGTTAAGCGGTGCTGTTTCCGGGACAAAGAGAATGATATCAAGATCAAGGGCTGCTCCGACTGCAGAGGCTGCAGCTCCTGCATTGCCTGTGGAAGCAAGTACGATTCTTCTCTCCCCAAGGGCTTTTGCCTGCAATGCGACCTCATAGCTTGCTCTGTCTTTGAATGAACCGGAGATCAGGAGGCTGTCCAGCTTCAATGATAAATTGGGGAGATTAAGCTTCCTGATAAGTCTCTCCGGTCTCATCAGCGGTGTGATTCCTACAGGGAAAGACTCAGATCCGTCAGATGGGTAGGGATAGAAATCATCTGGCGTCACATGATCTTTCGCTCTTGCTTTATCAAGTACATCATCCTCAAGTACAACTTCAAGGTTCCCGTAAGGAAAGTGTTTGCCATCATTTTTCTTGCTGCATTCAGGGCATTGATACATCAGGCTTTCTGTCATGAAGACCTTGCCGCAGTCTGAGCAGACATAGTGGAATCTCATTTTGTCTCCTTTTCAAAGGGAATGCCGGCTGAGCCGGCACTCTCTTAGCGTTCTATCATCGCATTGAACTCAGTGATGAGCTTGTCAATTTTTGGTGTCAGTTTCGGAAGGGCTGTCCAGTACGATCTGTCATACCACTGCCTGTTGAGTTCCTCATAGGTTTTTCCCTGCTGCTCGACCCATGTGTAATACTTAAGGTTGTGGATTCTCAGTCTGTCGTAATAGCCGAGCTCTAGAGCATTGTCGATACCCTGATGCATCAAAGCAGAGGCATGGACCTTTGCGGCTTCTGTCTTTGTGAACTCACCCTGCTGCTCTGTAAGCTCTTTCAGGCGTGATGTATACATGACAGAACTGTCTGTGAGGATCGTGAATACCACATCATCCTCTTCCATTTCATAGTACTTTGCCATCTTTATGGCAGAAAGCATGTTGCCAATACCAGAGATTCCGAAGAGAGCAAGGTTTGCTATATCCTGATCACCGACACCGATGGAAGCAAGGTAATCCTTTCCGTTCTCTTCATTGAAGAGGCGATAGATATCCATGCAGTCCTGATCATCGATTGAAAGCACCATATCTGTGTTTTTGACGTTATGGATCCATGGAACATGCTTATCGCCGATACCTTCTATTCTGTGTGCACCGAATCCGTTTCTGAGAAGAGTAGGGCACTGCAAAGCCTCTCCGGCACCTATCTTGATATTAGGATAGACATTCTTAAGATGATCACCTGCCGCCAGCGTTCCGCCGGAACCTGTCGAGGAGGCATATGCTCTGACATTATCTTTTCTGATTCCAAGCTCCTTTAGGACCTCAAGGATCGCAGAGCCTGTCACTTCATAGTGCCAGAGATAATTCTCGAACTGCTCGAACTGGTTGAATATGACAATGTGATTTCCTCTTTCAGCATTCAGTTCATGGCATTTGTCGAAGATTTCCTTTACATTTGACTCACAGCCTGGAGTTGCAATGATTTCTCCGGCAACAGTCTTGAGCCAGTTGAATCTCTCCTGTGACATATCCTCAGGAAGAATTGCAATGCTGCTGCAGCCGAGGAGCGCGCTGTTGTATGCACCACCACGGCAATAATTTCCTGTTGATGGCCAGACAGCCTGCTGTTCTGTCGCATCGAAGTTTCCTGTGACAAGGGCGGGGGCAAGACATGCATATGTTGCACCTACTTTATGGACACCGCATGGAAACCATTTTCCGGCAAGTGCGATTATTCTAGCTTTTGTTCCTGTGATGCTTCTTGGGATTTCAATGTAATTTACGCCGCCGAAACCACCGCCTGTCTCTTTTGGTTCATTGTGCCAGTTGATTCTGTACAGGTTAAGCGGATTGACATCCCACAGTCCTACATTCTTCAGCCTTTCCTTGACGTCTGCTGGAATGAGGGATGGATCTTTCATTTCGGCGAAAGTCGGAAGTTTGATGCCTTTCTCTTTGCATCTTGCAGCGTTCTTAGCAATTATGTCATTCTTCTTTCTGAGTTTTATAAGCATACTGCCTCCTGTGATTGAGTATATAGGGAATCTGCAGAATGTAAAGAAATTACTGCGGATTATCTCAAAAAGAAGAAAGTTTTTTATCTATTTCATGAATCTCCCGTTGCCAGTTCTTTTAAGGCGCGGGCTTTTTACTGCTCTTTTGAAGAGTGCTTCAACCTGAGAACCTAGTCTGTCGTAGCCCATTTCAGCTTTGAACATCTTCTCCAGTTCTGATTTTGTTACAGTCTTCTCTGCGTGCTCTATGATGTATTCCAGGCAGCTGACAGCTTCTTCTGTAGGAATCTGGTAGGAATAACGTATCTCGCTCTCAGGAGTAGGGCGGAAGGAATTGTCTTCATTTTCTTTATGGAAAAGCCTTTCACCGGAATCGTCTGTAATCTGTACAGGAAGAGAGGATGCAATGGCATCGAAGATTGGGAGGATTCTTGAACCGACTTTCTTCAGTGAAAGGGATGTGATGACTCTTTTATATAGAAGGCTCTCGAGTATTGGTCCCTCGGTCTCGATAGTCATCATCATTCTTGCTTTTATCTCTTCATTCATCGCTCCTGAGATAATCTCTTCAGGTGTCACGCTGATAACGCTGAGTTCTGTAATGGTATAATCCCTTTTTTCTGCCATATTCTGATTCTACAACGCATTCCGGGATAGAACAAACAAAGATTGCTATACAAAAAAAGCGCAACTCATTTAAGAAGTTGCGCCAGCTCCCCCGGAGGGATTTGAACCCCCGACAGGGTGGTTAACAGCCACCTGCTCTACCGACTGAGCTACAGGAGAATATGTCCTTTCGAACAAGAGAGAATCTACACTTTCTCATGATTTCTGTCAATAGATTTTGTATCAACTATTTAACAAATGTCCATTAGCAAAGTAAACGCAACAGTATAGGAGAACAGTGCATTAACCTTGAGAAAGCTGAATAAAGGCGTAAGCTGGTGATACAGCTCCGGCAGCGAAGGAGAGAATATGTCAGAGAGACATC
>CALXLB010000075.1 GCA_944389085.1 uncultured Spirochaetaceae bacterium | reverse complement strand
AGTGTACATCCTGAGATTTTCGCAGCTATTGCTCCAATCGGATATGCTGCTGAAGGTCTTACAGATGACCTTGGCGGAACAATCATGCCTCTGAGCCTCTACTATGGTCAGTATGACAGTGCTGTAAACGCAGATGGTGTTGCTCTTGCAGATGCTTACTGGACTGGTGTAAACGGACTTGAAGGTGCAGAGACAGCAGAAAGAACAAGTGAGGATGGTAGATTTGCGACTAAGTCCTATCTTACAGATTCAGGTGTTCCTCTTGTAGAGTTCACAGAAGTAGCAAATTCAGCACATTCATACTTCCCGGCAGAATCCTGGAGAATCTGGAATGAGTTCTTCACTCATTACACAAGAGAAGGTATGACAGTCTATTATGATGGCGTTGCTGTCAACTGAACTGTAATCTGATCTCAATCGTCCCTCTGGTTCTGAACTGGAGGGACATTGTTTTGCTGGAATCCATCGGAAAACTCACACTGTACCAGAACGTGTCGATTTCTCTATGTTAATTACTTATCAGCAAGAGATGTAAATAGTATTGTTTCATTTCCTCCGCAGACCATGCCTAAGTCGCCGTTTGCTGTGAGATTATAGTGTTTGAGAAGGAATCGCTCATCGTTTTCTTCCATTCTTATGGCTTCCTCTGTTGCTGTTTTCTCAATTGCGCCGCCTCCGATGGTCCCGTAAGCTTTCCCATCTCTGACAACCATTGCACTGCCCTTGGCACGGGGGGCACTGCCGTTCTTCTCGACAATTCTCAGAACGATTCCTTTTCCCTCTGCCATGAGCGAGAGCATCTCGGGATCGACGATTACTGCTTCTTTTTCCTTTCTGTAGACTGAGATTATCTCAGACATGATTGAAATAGCGATTTCCTCAGGTGTCTCTGCGTTTATCGGCAGACCGATCGGGGTGTGGATGCTTTTCAGTTTATCTTCTGGGAATCCCTCTTCTTCCATCAGGCTGAGTGCTCTCTGGCTCTTTGCTTTTGAACCAATCATTCCGATATATGAATAGCTGTGGGAGAGGGCATAACGGAGGCAGTCATTATCAAAGCTGTGTCCATGGGTAAGGATTACAAAATATGGCTGTATGAAATCATATTCACGTGAAAGCAGTTCAGGAAAAGGTGCGATAAGGCGTTCTGCAAAGGGGAAACGTTCTTCTGTGAGAAGTTCTTTCCTCTCATCCAGCACAGTTGTTTTCATTTTCAGCATGACAGCTATATCATAGAGCGCCTTGCTGATATGCCCGGAACCGAAGATGACAAGGTGGGGTTCCGTTTTTACGGTCTCTGTCAGATCTGCGTGGGAGAAATCGGCTGTGCTATCGGTAGCCGCGAGCAGCTGTCCGCTGCGGAATATCGCTTCAGCTCCTGTTTCCAGTATGGTTTTTCTTTCAATGCTTCCTTTTCTGATCTCATCGGAGAATATTGTGTAATACTTATTCATTCATCAGTTCCTTTAAAAGAGATAGTGTAGTATCAATTTCGCTTTTTGTAGTGAAAGGGCCTGGGGAGAAGCGGAGAGTACCTGTAGGGAAAGTTCCTAATGCTCTATGTGCTGCTGGAGCACAGTGCAATCCGACTCTTGTCTCTATATTCCCCCTTTCCAGAAGAAGTGCAGCTATTTCAGCGATATCGCGTCTGTCTGAAGTGATGGACAAGACTGCTGTATGCGGCCTTTTCCCATCCGATCCCTTGATTTCCAATCCCTCAATTCCCATGATTCCTTCTCTCAGTTCTTCTGTCAGTGTGAGTGCTTCTTCCGCCAGCTCTTTCCTCTTGGAAATTGAGTATCTCATTGCGGTCTCCAGTCCTGTAAGTCCTGTAAGGTTCTCTGTTCCTGCAGTAAGCCGTTCTGGGAGAGTGTGAGGCACATCCTCTCTATCGCTTTCTGTACCGGTCCCGCCTGTGATCAGAGGAGGAATCCTCTCTGCAATGCTGCGTCTGATTATCATGCCGCCTGTCCCGTCCGGACCAAGGAATCCTTTGTGTCCCGTGAAGCCTAATGCGGCAATCCCCAGCTCTTCCATGTCAATATCGATATAAGGGGAAGCTTGTGCTGTATCAACGATGAAAGCTATGTGATGCTTTCTGGCAAATTCAGCAGGAATTGTCAGATCCTGGACAGCTCCCGATACATTTCCTGCTGCATTTATGATGATTCCTTTTGTCTTGTCTGTTACCAGACTTTCCAGCGATGTGTAATCGTTGTACCCATAGATATCTGATGGGATGCGCGAGAAAGCTATTCCGGATTCAGCTATCGGCCTCATCACCGCATTATGTTCGTTGGAGGATACAATGAGATGGTCTTCTTTGCTGAACATCCCTTTTATAATCCAGTTCATTGCCTCTGTGATGTTTTTTGTAAAGGCTATGCACTCCGGATGCTGGTAGCTGTAAAGGCTAGAGAGCATGAGACGCAATGAGTAGAGCACATCGAAGTTCTTTTCCATCAGCCTGCTTTCTGTTCTGTAGAGATTGATACATCCTTTCATCAGATACTCTGAAACAGCTTCTGCTGTTCCAGGGGCTTTGGGAAATGAAGTTGCTGCGTTATCCAGATAAATTCTATCCATATCGACAGTGTATCATCAAAGCATTGTGTTTTGCATTGTATAATGGTAATTTTAATAATATGAAGCACGAAGAAAAAGTGAAACTTGCCATAGCTGGTGGTTTGATTGGACTGGCTGCTGTCGTTCTGACAGCTTTCGGTAATCCTGGAAATATGGGATTCTGCATAGCTTGCTTTCTGCGCGATACCGCGGGTGCCATGCATTTGCACAATGCCGCAATCGTTCAGTATGTAAGGCCTGAGATAATCGGAATTGTGCTTGGATCTTTTGCGCTGGGTGTAATCAGAAAGGATTTCAAACCTCGTGGAGGTTCCTCTCCGGTCCTGAGATTCGTTATCGGATTCATTGTGATGTTGGGAGCACTGGTTTTTCTGGGATGTCCGTTGCGTATGGTATTGCGCCTTGCAGGTGGGGATCTGAATGCACTTGTAGCGCTTTTCGGCTTCATCGCAGGGATAGGAGTAGGGTGCATATTCCTCTCAAATGGATTTTCTCTTGGGAAAGCAGAGAAGGAAAGCAGCACGGAAGGTGTCGCATTTCCTGCTCTGACAGTCCTGCTTTTCATTCTCTTCATGGCAGTTCCGTCACTTTTCCTCTTCTCTGAGACAGGACCTGGCTCAATGCATGCACCTGTTGCACTGGCTCTTCTCGCTGGTCTTGCAGTAGGAGCAGCTGCAGAGCGTACCAGATTGTGTATGGCCGGTGGCATCAGGGATATCTTCCTGATAAAGGACTTTACACTGATTTCAGGATTTATAGCGATTTTTGCTGTAACACTTATCGGGAATCTCATCACTGGCAGTTTCCATCTTGGTTTTACAGGACAGCCTGTCTCACATCCGATGCATCTGTGGAATTTTCTTGGCATGTTTGCTGTAGGACTGGGGTCTGTGATGCTTGGCGGCTGTCCGCTGCGGCAGCTTATTCTTGCGGGCGAAGGTTCTTCTGACAGTGCAATGGCGGTTTTCGGAATGATTGCAGGTGCTGCTTTCGCTCATAATTTTTCGCTTGCATCCACTGCAGAGAAAGGACCGGGTGTGAATGGAAAGGTTGCACTGGTTGCTGCCATTGTTATTCTTCTTGCTATTGCGACGATTGTGACGATGAAGAAAAGGAGGGAAGGATGAAAGAACTTGATACTTCTGGCTTCAGCTGCCCAGAACCTGTGATAATGACCAAGAAAGCATTGAAAGAGAGCCCTGAAGGACTTACTGTCATTGTTGATAACAGAGCATCGAAAGAGAATGTCACACGATATGCTACAGCTCTTGGATATAAAGTAAAAACTGAAGAAGGCAGCGGAAATTGGCATCTGATGATATCAAAGTAGCGACATTTGTCAGTCATTATGGAGCAATGATGTTCCGCAAGAGAGTCGGAAATGGTGCTGAACTCAAGCCCGTCCCACGTTCTCTTTCATCATCATGCGGAACTGCTGTATTCTTCTCATCTCCATTTTCCGAGGATTTTGCTGATGAGAATACTGAGGCTGTCTATGAGAAAGACGGGGATGAATGGAGGCTTGTATGGAAGAGGTAAAGCTTACGTCGCTGGTGAGAAGTTCGGGCTGTAATGCCAAGCTTCCACCAGGAGATCTTCATAAAGCACTTGATGATCTGCCATCTGCAGAGAGTGAAAATCTTATTGAAGGGTTTGAAAGTTCAGATGATGCTCTGGTCTACTCCCTCGGAGATGGGAGAGTGCTGATTGAGACTGTGGATTTCTTCCCTCCAATGGTTGATGATCCTTTCCTCTTCGGTCAGATTGCTGCTGCTAATGCAATCTCTGATATCTATGCGATGGGCGGCCGTCCTTCTTTGGCTATGAGCCTTATGTGCTTTCCTTCCTGCCTTGATATCTCTGTGATGCGTAGAATCATGGAGGGAGCTATAGCAAAGGCAGCGGAAGCTGGTGTTGTTATAGCGGGTGGACACACGCTATCTGATAGAGAGCCGAAGTTTGGTCTGGCTGTGACAGGCTTTGCCGATGAATGTGATGTCTGGTCCAATAAAGGGGCAAGAGCAGGTGATGCAGTTATTCTGACAAAGAAGCTCGGTACGGGACTTTTGATGACTGCACATAAAGCGGGTGAGAGCGATGCAGCTGAAGCCATTGAACAGATGAGAACACTCAACAGGAAAGCGGCAGAGAATGCTGCAGGGCTTTCTGTCCATGCAGCTACTGATGTCACAGGTTTCTCGCTTATGGGACATTCTTTTGAAGTTGCAAAAGCGTCTGGTGTAACTATCAGCATTGATTTTTCTTCTCTGCGCTTTCTGCCCGGAGCTGAGGATGCTGCACGTTTCGGCTTTGTTCCTGAAGGAAGATATACCAATGAGGATTATCTTGCCGATAAAGTATCAATTGCAGATGTTTTTTCCATCACGCAGCGTGATATGCTCTTTTCTCCTGAGACTTCCGGAGGTCTTCTGCTTTTCATGCCGCCAGAGGATGCAGATGAGTATCTGAAGAATTCTGGTTTTGCTTTCAGGATCGGCGAGGTCATTGAAAGAGGAAAAGCTCCTGTGACTGTGTGCTGAAATACACTTTCTGTTGTCTTTGTATCAATCCTCTTCGATAATCATTTCAGGAGGGAGCTATGGCTGACAACATCATGGATGCCTTTCTGCTCATGCTTGATGAGAATGATGAAGCAAGAAAGGAACTCGATAAAAGAATAATGGAGTATCCTGGTGATACCTCGGAGATTACCAGGAATGTTCTCATCCCATTTGCTGCTGAATATGGCTTTATGATGACTGAGGCTGATGTGGATCTTTACAACGGATTTACAAGCGATGGCAGTGAAGTTCCTGAGCATCTGAGGGAAAAATAGAGATTTGCAACTAAATGCAACATCTGATTGCGCGACATTTGATGCTGTGATAGAGTTTTAATGCAGTGAAGGAGGACCATAATGGCCAAAGACAAGAGTGAAATCAGGAAGATGATAGCTGAGCTTAAAGCGCTCAATACATCCAACATGTATCTCAACGATTTTTTCCACACATGGAAAGAAAGTGACGATGAGATTGCTGCAGTATTCAAGGTAGCTGAGATTCTCAGAGGAATGAGAGAGAATAATATCTCCGCTAAAGTCTTTGATTCCGGTCTTGGTATTTCCATCTTCCGCGATAACTCGACGAGGACAAGGTTCTCATTCGCTTCTGCATGCAATCTTCTTGGACTTGAGGTCCAGGATCTTGATGAGAAGGTTTCTCAGATTGCACATGGTGAGACAGTCAGGGAGACAGCTAACATGATTTCCTTCATGGCGGACGTCATTGGTATCCGTGATGATATGTATATCGGAAAAGGATATACATATATGAAGAGTGTTTCTGAAGCTGTGCAGGAAGGATACAGGGATGGAGTTCTCGAGCAGAGACCTACACTTGTCAATCTTCAGTGTGATATCGATCATCCTACACAGTGTATGGCAGATCTTCTGCACGTCATCAATCATTTCGGAGGAGTGGAGAACCTCAAAGGCAAGAAAGTCGCTATGACATGGGCTTATTCTCCTTCATATGGAAAGCCTCTTTCAGTTCCACAGGGTGTAATCGGACTCTTCACACGCTTTGGCATGGATGTCGTTCTGGCTCATCCGGAAGGGTACGATGTGATGAGCGATGTTGAAGAGGTCGCGAAGAAGAATGCAGAGGCTTCCGGTGGTTCCTATAAGAAAGTCAATACAATGGAAGAGGCTTTCAAGGATGCAGATATCGTTTATCCGAAGTCATGGGCACCATATGCTGTGATGGAGGAGAGGACAAAGCTTGTTGGTGAAGGCAGGTTCGATGAGCTGAAGGATCTCGAGAAGAGATGTCTTGAGAATAATGCGAAGTTCAAGAACTGGACATGCTCTGAAGAGCTGATGAAGACTACAAAGGATGGAAAGGCACTCTATATGCACTGCCTCCCTGCTGATATCACAGGTGTAAGCTGCAAGGAAGGAGAGGTTGATGCCTCCGTATTCGACAGATACCTTGTTCCTCTCTATAAGGAAGCTTCTTATAAGCCATACATCATTGCTGCAATGATTTTCCTTGCCAAGTTCAAGGATCCGTCAGCTAAGCTTGCTTCTCTCATGGATGCTGCAAATCCGAGAATCAGATGAGCTTGTAAATGCTTTGATATTTTCTGCCGGAGGCTTGATGATGGTCCTCCGGCTTTTTTGTATCAGAATGTGCTAAGATGTTTTCATGGATGATTTGTTTCAGCTGAATAAGAAAAAGCTCGGCTTTGGCCTGATGAGGCTCCCAAAAGATGGAAGCGGACAGATTGATATCAAAGAGACAGAGAGAATGGTTGACCGGTTTCTTGAACAGGGCTTCACATATTTCGATACGGCATATTCATATCCTGGATCTGAAGAAGTCTTTGGAAAGGTTGTCAGTTCCAGATATCCACGGGAGAGCTATACTGTTGCTTCCAAGATGTCGAGCGGGGCTTTGTCTGATGATTTCGGGCCGGAGAAGATGTTCGAAGAACAGCTGAGACGTACGGGACTTGAGTATCTTGATTTCTATCTGCTGCACAGCATGCAGAGTGAGAATCTTGAGATATTCGATAAGTATGAGGCCTGGTCATATGCTCAGAAGCTGAAGAGGGATGGGAAGATACGCCACCTCGGATTCTCTTTTCATGATACCCCGGAACTGCTGGACAGGATTCTCACAGAACATCCGGAAGCTGAATTCGTACAGCTTCAGATCAATTATCTCGATTGGGATAATCCGAAGGTGCAGTCCAATGGTGTGTATGAAGTTGCCCGGAAGCACAATAAACCTATCATCATTATGGAACCTGTCAAAGGCGGCCTTCTTTCCAATCTTCAGAGTGCTATAACAAAGCCTTTCGGAGGGGAGACTCCAGCTTCCATGGCTCTTCGGTTCGCAGCAGGGCTGGATGGCATACTTTCTGTCCTTTCAGGCATGAGCACAATGGGACAGCTTGAAGAGAACACAAGGATATTCACTCCTCTTGAAAAGCTTACAAAAGAGGAGATGAAGGCTATTTGTTCTGTAAAAGAGGAAATTGGGAAGTTGCAGGTCATTGAGTGTACAGCATGCAGATACTGCACGCCCGGCTGCCCAGAGAAAATCTCTATCCCTGATATCTTCAAGCTTCTCAATGAGGAAGCTGTAGTCAATGATAAGAAAGGTGTCAGGGACAGATATTATTCAATGATAAACGAAGGTAAGTCTGGAGCAGCTTCAAGCTGTATACGCTGTGGAAAATGCGAAAGAATCTGTCCCCAGAAACTCCCTATAAGAAATCTGCTTAGTATGGCTGAGAGCAGGCTGATATGAAGCTTCAGGCTACCTGCACTTTGGCAGATAGCCCGGATTTTCAGATATGAAGGATTCTCTCTGCTTCGCTGTCTGTAATTTCATGATTGTAGTAAAGCGAATAGAATTCCTTTGTCTTCTCGATGATATCCACAGGATAGAGTTCTGGATAGAGAAGGTTGCCCAGCCAGTAGATTCCAATGATTCTGTTTGTAGCTGGTGGATTGTCGATATATGGATAAGGCTCGGAAGGAATCAGGTAGACTCTTCCATTCCTGACTGCGCTGAGCGTGGACCAGAGTCCGCTTCCTATCGCCTCCTCATAAGCCTCTTCTGATGTAAGAAGGATTACGTCCGGATCCCAGATGTAAAGCTGTTCCATTGATACTTTGTTCGATGAAGAACCGAAAGAAGATGGTACCACATTCTTTCCTCCAGCTTTTTCTATTACCTCTCCATGGAAATTGCCTTCAGCAATAGCTTCCAGCCCATCGGAGGATGATGAGTAGTAGACTGTTACGGGATCTGTAATCCTATCTCTTGCTTCTGCAGCCATCGCAATTGCTTCTTCCGCGTAGACAGCCAGGCTTTCTGCTTTCTCTTCTTTATCCAGGAGACGGCCCATTGTTCTGTATACATCTGGAGTATTATCGAGATAGGCTTCGATGAATATGACTGGTATCTTTATATCATTCTGAAGGCTGTCGAGGTCTCGGATCATATCTTCCGTTGTCCCTTTGACTTCACCCATGTCTATGACAATATCCGGATCTGCTGACATCAGAGCTTCTTTATTGAGATTCGCTTTTTTTCCATAGAATGTCCCGAATACAGGAAGATTGATTACGTCCTGCGGAAAATAAGCTTCTGCGCTTCCAGATAGTTTCGAGGACCAGCCTGCAATCCTTTCCGGCGCGATGGAGTAGAGTACAAGCTGTGCAAGATTTCCGGACGGAACGATTCTCTCAAGTTCATCCGGCAGTTCCACTGTCCGTCCCAGTGAGTCTGTGAACGAAGCTGAGAAGAGTGATAAAGCTGTAAGCATTACCAGCAGCGATGCGATTATCCTTTTCATTGATTTCCTCCTTTTTCTATGATGAAAACTGATGAATGTTTATCATTGGGAAGCCATAGTCTTCCATCTCTGTTCTGGATGAAGTCCATGTATTTCTCTTTGTTCTCATTTCCATACATTGCTGAGATATATGCAGAGGCATCTGAGAGAGATAGAAGCGGCTGGTCAAATCGGGCTCTGAACTCAATTCTCTGCCATTTTATGGCTGGAATCTGTTTGAGAAAGTTCATTGTTCTCTCAGGTTCTTCATTATTCTTCCTGAGGCTGCTGCTCTGTCCTCTGTGTTCTGAGATTACATAGATCAGCCGTTTTCTTGTGTGTGAAATATAGTGCTGGAAATTATCGTTTTCGCAGAGACGCCCGAAATAGATGAGGAGCAGAATGTCTGTATCTTCATCCAGCTTTTCTGCATTGAGGATAGAGAATATATCTTGTTTGTGTATTCTTTTTGCTTCCTCAATTGCTTCTCTATCGATATCAGTGGCTTTGATGTGGTATCCATCTTCTGCAAGGAGTGCAGAGACGTAGCCTAAACCGCAGCCGAGTTCAAGGATGCTTTCATTTCTGCCGATGTATTTTTCAATTACAGAGGCAAGCTGTCTGTGGAAAGAGGTTTCTGAGGATGCATATTCATACCATCTGATTTTCTTATCATTCCACCACATATCTACTCCGGTATACAGACAATGCGTTCAGTTGCCCCTGTATCGATTTTCCTGATGCAGAGTTTCCTTGAATAAAGATCTTCCAGAATCTCTCCGCTCAGAAGATTCTCTGGATTTCCATTGAAGATCAGCTCTGTCTCTTTGAGAATCAGGATGTTCGTCGCATTCATCAGAGCCTGTTCCGGGCTGTGTGTCGAGAAGAGAAGCGCATAGCCTTTTTCCCTTAACTTCTCGGCAGTTTCCATTACCAGCAGCTGATTCGAATAGTCGAGGGAAGCTGTAGGTTCATCCAGAAGAAGAATCTTCGCATCCTGAGTAAGTGCTCTGGCTATGAGTACAAGCTGTCTTTCTCCTCCTGATATGGCGTTGACACTCCTGGCTCTGAGCTTTTCTATCCCCAGCATTTCCAACGCCTCTTCTGCTTTCTCTTCGTCTTTCTTTCCCGGATGCTGGAAGACTGTAAGCGATGGAGCTCTCCCCATCATGACAGTATCAAGTACGGAGTAGGAATAGACATTGGATGTTGTCTGCGGGATGTAGGCGATTGCTGAAGCCCGTTCCCTGTTTGTCATCAGCGATGTGTCTTTGCCATCTATTCTGATTGTTCCGCTCTCTGCTTTCAGAAAGCCCAGAAGAAGTCTCATCAATGTTGTTTTTCCTGAACCATTCCTTCCCAGAATTGCGGTGGATGTTCCTTCTGAAAGCGTGAAAGAAATGTCTTCCAATACTTTTCTTCTTCCATAGCTGAATGAGAGTGAGGAAGCTTCAAGCAGCATTGTTCTTTCCCTCCTTTACGATGAGATAGAGGAAGAATGGTGCACCGATGAATGATGTGAGTATTCCTATAGGTATTTCTGAATAAGTCACGGATCTGGAGACTGTATCTACAATTGTCAAGAATGCTGCACCTAAAATCAAAGAGGAGGGGATTGTTTTCCTTCCATCGGTACCTGTAAGCATTCTAGTGATATGGGGGATGACCAGTCCCACCCATCCGATAACACCTGCTACAGCAACAGTAGAGGCAGTCATCAGGGTAGCTGCGATTATTGCAATTCCTCTGAGTACTTTCGTGTTGACTCCTAAAGATAAAGCCTCCTCTTCTGGCAGAGAGAGAATATTCATCCTCCATGAAAGCATAAGCATTGGAATGATTGAGATAATCATAGGGGGCAATAATAGCTTCACTTCATCCATTCCCGCTCCAGAGAGCGACCCCATCAGGAAATATGTGATGGCAGGCAGTTCATCCTCGGGATCTGCGACAAGCTTGATGAAGCTTGTACCTGACTGGAAGAGGGAGCTGATCATGATACCGCCCAGTATAAGGCCAAGAACCTGATTTGAAGGTACGCGCGAAGCGATTGCCCATACAAGGAGGACAGCCAGTATCCCTGTGATAAACGCAAACAGTGGTATCGAGAAAGATGGAAGGGCCCAAAGCAGTGCAAGCGAAGCTCCGAATCCAGCTCCTGTTGATGCCCCAAGCACATCAGGAGAAACCATCGGATTGCGGAATATCATCTGGAAGATCAGGCCGGAAAGCGATAGTCCTGCACCGATAAGAGAGGAAGCTATGATTCTAGGAAGCCTTATATTGAATACCACTGATTCAGCCTGCGCACTCCAATCAGGTTCTATTGGCAGTATTCTGGAAAACAGTATCTTCACAAGTTCAACAGGTCCTACCGGAAAACGTCCGATTGAGAAGGACAGAACAAAAACAAGAAGATATAGAATCAGAAGAATGGGGATGACAGGATATTTATCTGTACGCTGCAAGATACTTTCCCTCCATTGCTTCCAGTATTGAATTGAGTTCTTTTTCCATAGAGAGGAAATCTTCCAGAAGTTTCTTTCCTCTTGATGTGAGGTCTGCTTTTCCTCCTCCCTTTCCTCCTTGTGTCCGGTCAACGACAGCCTCTCCTGTGGCTTTTTCCGTGCCTCTGATCATCTTCCATGCTTTAGAGTAGGAAAGTCCCATCGTCTCTGCTGCATGGCGCACGGAACCAGTTGTTTCTATAAGCTGAAAGAGCTCGGCAACTCCCGGCCCGAAGAAGGATACATTCTCATTGTCTTCCAGCTTCAATGTTATCTTTGCATGCATCGAATTGTTTCCTAAAATAATTCGATATCCATTATACATCCACTTGCATGATGGAACAAGGGAAGATTGTCTCTTTTTCACCTATTTGCTGAATCAGCTTGCTTTAGAAATTATGCTTATGTTGACGGTTTGTTCTGTTCTGATGATAATATGAATGAAAAGGGTCACTTCACTTTAGCGGTCGTTGCTTTTTAAAGTAGCTATTACTATTCCAACAACTGTAAGAACAATCATCAGGAGTTCATAATCACTCATAGCGCACCTCCTTTCCCTTATTGCCCATAAGGGTGGGGCGGGAGGATTGCAGCAACCCTCCCGGTCGGAGGGACAACCGCTTGCCGTGCTTTCAGCACCCGATAGCATTATATAGACCTGTTCACATTCAGGACAAGCGTGCTTTCATCTTTCAGCCGGTATCAATGGTCGTAAAGGCGAATTGAAATGAATTCTGGGGCAGGCGTGGTTTTGTCACAATAACCTTCTGAAGCCGCCTGTTCCTTTGCAGGGTAACGCAGTTGGTAACGATAGTCTGAATGTGCACAGGATTGTAAATCCATCCAAGTCTAACCAGCAGAGCACTGCAGACTATGCTGGAATGCTCAAACCGGATTGGTATCGTAAACCACGGCAAGTAGTCACGCCGGGACAGTGGCTGCATTTCACCCCAGTCCTCTGGCCCGTAAGTCAGAGGATTTATTTTGCTCACGGAAATCTGAGAAACGATAGAAAAAATAGAGAGCAGATAAGAACAGCAAAGACTAAGTTAAAATCGTAAACTCTTTATATGTAAATAATTGCTGAGCACAATGAAGAACGCCAGGAAATAGTCTACGCGTAATCGGGATCTATGTTGAACTGGAAAGAGTAGGTGGGGAAAGCTTCTGTAAGAGCTTTGGTGGCGTTTTTCCTGAATGCTGCATAGTCTGAGAGAGAGAAATCAACAACAACGTCAAAGTGAACCCTTGAGTCTTCCATGTGCACATGGAATGCATGGATGGATATAACTGATGGAGAGACGCTCTTGAGAACCTTCATGACTTCCTTTTTCATCAGTATCACAACTGGATTGTCAGAATTCACAGCATACATGCCGAATGTGAAGTAAATGCCCATTGTATCAAGTATCTCTGTCTGGGCATCTGTCATTGCGTCGAAAATCTCTTCGCCCTTTGCCTCCGATGGAACTTCAACATTGCATGTACCTATCATCCTGGAAGGTCCATATGTATGGATTTGGATATCATAACCACCTGAAAGCGGAGGATGCTTCTGGATGATTTTCCTGATATCCTGCACAGTCTCTTTCGATGGGCGTTCTCCGACTATCGCAGATACAGTATCGACAACACTTCTGACACCTGCATATAAAATGAAGATGGAGACGATTATGCCAGCCCATCCATCGATAGGGAATGCTGAGAATAGCGATATCGCAGCGGCTATGATTGTAACTGATGTCGCTAATGCGTCAGAAAGAGCATCAGTGCCGGATGCAGAGAGTGCTTCGCTCTCGATTTTTCTTCCGTTCTTGAGATTTATCCTCCACAGCCCAAGCTTTACTGCAATGGTGAGGACAAGAATGATGAGCATTGGCAGTGATATCTCCACAGGACTTGGGTTCTGTATCCTTTCTACCGATGATCTGAAGAATGCTCCACCGGTGAAAAGAACAATGAAGGCGACAAAGAGAGCAGAAATATATTCCATTCTGCCGAAGCCCAGCGGATGTGTATGTGTCGGTTTGCGCTTGGCAAGATTGAAGCCCATTATCGTGACAACTGATGAAAGCATATCAGAGGCATTGTTGGCTGCATCCGACATGATGGCAACAGAACCTGACAGAAATCCTATCAGGACTTTCACAGCCGCTATCAGGGCATTGGATATGATGCCCAGAAAAGCCGTTCTTTTAAGAATCTTATCTCTCTCTTCTGCTTCAATCATTTTCCCTGTAGTCTATCTTGGAGATGGAAGCTAATCAAGGATATACTTAGGTGTTAAAATCGCAAAAGAACTGATATCGGCAATAATCCCGGAAAAAAAAGGCTTAATCTCTATAACAGGGGGAGGGGGAAAGACTACACTGCTGTCTCTTCTGGCTTCGGAATTGAAGAAGCAGTCCTGTTCTGTGCTGCTTACAACGACTACGAAAGTTGCCTCTCCATATCTGCATGAGTATAAAGCTGACAGGATTTTTGATTCGGAGGCTGTTTTAGGCTACAGACCCAGAAAAGGTGAAGCTGTCTTCTACGCAGAGCATCATACGCTGGATATGAAGAAATGGATTTCTCCAAGAGAGGAGGTGCTTACTGCGCTTTCATCACTATATGATGTCATAATCTCAGAATCTGATGGTTCCAGAGGTCTTCCTCTGAAGATCCACACATCAAGAGATCCTGTCATCCATCCATTGACTGCAGCTACAGTTGCTGTGATGGGTGTCTGGGGAATCGGAGAACGTGCATTCTTCTCCGTTTTCGGAGAGGAACGTGATTGTGTGGTCGACAAAGATTATCTTGAGGAATATATCTCCTCTCCAGAGGGGTTGCTGAAGGGAGCGCGGGGAGAGACAGCAATCGTCTTCAATGGGGCAGAAAAATGCAGTGATGAGATTATCTCTATGCTCTCTTCCCTCTCTTTTCCCTCTGATGCTGTGGTTTTTGCGGCGTCGGAGGAGCAGGATCGGATTGTAAAGAGGATACAGCGAGGAGGCCGGTAGGGTTTACTCTCTTCAGGGAATGAGGCATCCTGTATACATGTTAACTCTTGAGGAACGAATCAGAGCTCTCAGAAGCGGGGCTAGAGTGCTTGCCGCCACATCTGACAGTATAAGAAAACAAGCACTGGAAAGTATTGCCTCTGCTCTTGAGGAGAGAAGGGCAGAGATTGAAGATGCTAACTGCCGTGATATCGAAAGGGCTAAGAAGGATGGGCTCTCTGATGCTCTCCTGCATCGCCTTAAATTCTCTGGAGATAAGATAGAGAGTGCAGTAAAGGGACTGAGAGAGCTTTCCCAGCTTCCTGATCCTATTGGAAAAGTGCGGGAGATGAGGGAGCTGGATCCCGGGTTCGTCCTCAGGAAAGTCTCATTTCCGATTGGTGTCATCGCGATGATATTCGAAGCACGTCCTGAAGCTCTTGTCCAGATAGCTGGTCTTGCTTTGCGCTCTGGTAATGCTGTGGTGCTGAAAGGGGGCAGAGAAGCTGAAGAGTCCAACAGGACGCTTGTAAGGATTATTGATGAAGCTACCTCCGCTCTTATCGGGGATAGATGGATTCTCGGCATCGAAAGCCATGCTGATGTTGCTGTGATGCTGGGCCTTGATAAGGATATCGATCTGGTTATTCCCCGTGGTTCCAATAAGTTTGTGTCCTATGTCATGGAGAATACCAAGATTCCTGTAATAGGACACTCGGATGGAATCTGTTCTGTGTATATAGATTCATCAGCGGATGTTGATATGGCAGTGCGTATTGCTGTGGATAGCAAAGTGCAGTATCCGGCAGCGTGCAATGCTGCAGAGACCTTTCTTGTCCATTGCGATATAGCTCCTCGCTTCCTGCCGCTTCTTGGTAAAGCCTTGAAGGAGAAGGGGGTGAAGATACATGGGGATGAGATGACTCTGCAGTATATTCCAGAGGCTCTGAAAGCAACTGATGAAGATTATTTCACAGAGTATCTTGCACTTGAATGTGCAGTTAAGGTTGTCTCTTCCATTGAGGAGGCTATGAATCATATTGCGTTCCATGGCTCGCACCACACCGATGCCATTGTTACCTCATCAGATGAAGATGCGGAGCTTTTCTTCCGCAATGTAGACAGTGCAGATGTCTTCTGTAACTGCTCAACACGCTTTGCCGATGGCTTCAGATTCGGATTGGGAGCTGAAGTGGGAATCTCCACATCCAAGATACATGCACGTGGTCCTGTAGGTCTCGATGGACTGATGACGACAAAATGGCTTCTGACAGGGCATGGGGAAACTGTGAGCATGTATTCAGGACCCGATGGAAGACAATTCCATCACAAGGAGCTGATGTGATGCGCGATTTCAGCTCAGTCAAACGTATTGTAGTAAAAGCCGGAACTAATCTTCTTTCTTCAGCAACCGGTATTGATATGGAGAGAGTGAGTGCCATTGTCGATCAGATTGCCTCCCTGAAAGAATCCGGCCATCAGGTGATTCTTGTTTCTTCCGGTGCTGTAGGACTGGGCGCAAAAGCATTGGGGCATACAAGCCCTGTTGTCTATGTTGCTATGAAACAGGCTTGTGCCGCTATTGGCCAGCCTTTGCTCATGAGTGCATACAGAGAGGAGTTTGCAAGACACAATCTGCTTTGTGCACAGGTGCTCATAACGCGTTCTGTCATCAACAATCGACAGAGCTACAATAATCTGCGCTCCTCTGTCTCCATGCTTCTTGCGATGGGCGTGACTCCGATTTTCAACGAAAATGATGTTGTTTCCACTGCTGAGCTTAAGGATGTCTTCGGTGATAATGACAGGATGAGTGCTCTTGTCGCTTCGAAAATCGATGCAGACCTTCTGGTTCTCCTTACCGATATCGATGGGCTTTATACCGGCAATCCTCGCAGTGATAAGAATGCCCGGCTTATCCACACTATTCCTGAGATAACTGCGGAGATCATGAGCTATGCAAAAGGTGCTGGTTCTGCATTCGCGACCGGTGGTATGAAGACTAAGCTCCTGGCTGCAGAGATTGCTCAGAGAGGTGGATGCGGGACTGTCATTGCCTCTGGCTATGAGAAGGATGTGCTTGTCCGCATTCTCCGTGGAGAAGAGCTTGGGTCATACATTCTTCCAGAGGAGAGGCTTTCTCAGCGTGAGCGCTGGATCATCAATACTACGCCGAGGGGAAGCATCGTTGTTGATGAAGGTGCAAAGAGAGCGCTTTTTGCCCATAAAAGCCTCCTTCCTTCCGGTATAAAAGGTATTGAGGGTGTATTCGGAAAAGGTGAGGTAACCTCTATAATGGATGCAGATGGTAAGGTCTTTGCCAAAGCAGTACCTTACTTTGATAGTACAGAGATAGAAAAGCTCCAGGGCCATAAGAGCTCAGATATCGAATCTGTTCTGGGGAAAGGGAGGAAGGACGTGATTTTCAGGCCAGAGGATCTAGTCTTCACAGAGAATGTCTAGTTATCGAGTAATGCACCAGAGGCAGGATGTCGGCAATAGGATATCCTCTCTTTATCGACAGCAGCAGCTTGCTATAGGGCTTCTTGATTTATCCACAAAGGAAGATCTTGTAGATTCTGTGAAATGGTTCATGGCTAATATGAGCAATCCGCTCTATGTCATCACACTTCAGTCCAGAATTGATGAAGAGGATTGGCTGAATGAATTCCCTGATGTGAATTTCATCATCTTCAAACTTCCTGCTACCACAGGTGAGTATATCAACGCATTTGCTGATGAGTGCTATGCAACATATTTCCTCGTAATGAGAACCGATGCCACGCTGATTGCTTTTGATGGCAGCAAGCTGATGGCGACAATGAGCGATAAGAATCATCCTGCCCTGATTACTCCTGTGATGATTTCCTCTTCCCTGGAGGTTCTGCCGACTCTCAGAGCCCCTTATATAAATGGCAGACAGGTGGACCCGATGTCTTTTGCCCCCTCTGTAGACAGTGATGAGGAGGAGGCGAATCTCTATCCTGTGATGGAGCTGGGGCTTTATGACAGAGCTTTGTTCCAGCGTCTGAGATCTTATGATACCTTGATTTCAGGAGAGTTCTATCAGGCAATGGATTTCGGTGTCAGATGCTATCTCCTGGGATACCGGATCACGACAGAGCGGTCACTGGCAATCCAGTTTCCGAAACGCTTGTCGATAATCGAAGACCGCTCTCTGTGTGATGGATCTGACAGATTCTATACAAAGGCGATGTCCATAAGGCGGATAGCTGGTAAGAACGTCATAGAGAAGTGGAAGCCATATGTCGATAAGGATGTGCTTAATGAGGAAGTGAAGAAAAAGCAGATACTCCTTCAGAAGACAGACTTCTTCACTCTGATGAAGAACTGGAAATCCAAAGACGCAAAATAGAGAAAGCCGGTTTCCCGGCTTTTCTCAGCTGTTTTTCTCTTCGCTTTCCTTTGTTCTCGTTTTTACGATGAGCTCTGTCTTGAGATTCTTGAGTTTCTCTGAAAGAGATATTTTGTAGATATGCGGATTGATGATTCTTTTGTATGACTTGTCGAATGCAGCAAGCTTTTCCGCAGAAGTTTTCTGTATCTCCTGCAGTGAAGGGGATGGGACAATGCGTTTTCCATTCTCCATCTTCTTTGTCAGAAGCGGAGTGATTGTCTGGTATCTGTTTTTCTTCATTACAAAGAAATCTGCAGTTGAGAATGGGTGATAGAATGTGATGTTCTCACCTTTTTCAATCTTTTCATCGGAAAGAGTTATCAGATCCGCAAGTGCACTTCCTGAAGTATCGAAGAAGCGGTAGACCTGCTTGATTCCCGGATTTGTTGTCTTCTCGTAGCTGTTGGAAACCTTTAGACATGGCATCATCGTTCCATCCTGTTCCTTGGCAGAAAGCTTGTAGACTCCGTTGAGAGAAGACTGCGCACCTCCCGTTACAAGATGGGTACCGATTCCCCAGCTATCAATTGGAGCTCCGTCTGAAATAAGGCTCCTGATAATCTCCTCAGTGATATCATTGGAGACACAGATTGTCGCGTCTTCAAGTCCTGCATCATCGAGACGTGCTCTGATTTCCTTTGTCAGATAGGAAAGGTCTCCCGAGTCGATTCTCACACCGATTCTCTTTCCTTTGGCTTTCTGTTCAAGTCCGACTTTTATTGCCGCATCGATTCCGGAACCGAGTGTGTCATATGTATCGATAAGAAGGATTCCGTTGTCTGGGTAGATTTCCACGAATTTCCTGAAAGCCTCTTCCTCTGATGAGTAGCTCATAATCCAGGAGTGTGCCATCGTGCCGGCGACTGGAATGCCGTATTTCTTTCCAGCATATGTGTTGCTTGTGGATTTTGTTCCACCGATGAAGGAGGCGCGTGCAGCTGCGTGCCCTCCGTCTCCCTGCGCTCTTCTCAGGCCGAATTCCATGATGTTTCCATGGCCTTTTGTTGCCAGTGTCATTCTTGATGCTTTTGTGGCTATCAGGGTTTCGAAGTTTATTGTGTTGAGAATCAGAGTCTCTACAAGCTGAGCATCCATGAGATCGCTTTCGATTCTGATGAGAGGCTCCCCAGGAAATGCTGGGATACCTTCATCGAATGCATATACATCTCCATGGAACCTGTATGATCTGAGATATTCAAGGAACTCATTGCCGAAAATATTGAGGCTCTTGAGATACTCGATATCGTCTGCGCTGAAACGCATCGATTCAAGCTTGTCAATCAGTTCCTCCAAGCCGGTGAAAATCGTATAGCCACCCTGGAACGGGTTTGTGCGATAGAACATATCGAATACTGCCTTGGAATCATGATTCTCCAGGTAGTATCCATTCATCATTGTCAGTTCATAGAAATCGGTGAGCAGAGCGCTGGTTTCGTTCATTTTTATTTCTCTATTTTATCAAAGCCGCAGTAAGGAATGAGAGCTTCTGGAATAGCCACTGACCCATCTTCCCTCTGGTAGTTCTCGAGGATTGCGACAATAGCACGTGAAAGTGCTACTGCTGTGCCATTGAGCATGTGCACGAATTTAAGTTTTCCATCATCATCGCGGTAACGGATGTTGAGCGAGCGTGCCTGGTAATCTGTGCAGTTGGATGTCGATGTGACTTCTCCATATTCGCCTTCATCGCCACGGCCGGGCATCCAGGCTTCGATGTCGAATTTGCGGTAAGCAGGTGCACCCAGATCTCCTGTTGCTGTATCGACAACACGGTAGGGCAGGCCAAGGCCCTGGAAGATTTCCTCTTCGATTGAGAGTATTTCCTGGTGATACTTGTCGCTTTCCTCGGGGAGACAGTAGATGAACATCTCAAGCTTGGAGAACTGATGGACCCTGTAAAGGCCTTTTGAGTACTGTCCGGCACCACCTGCCTCGCGGCGGAAGCAATGAGAGAGTCCTGTCATTCTGATGGGAAGCTGCTCTTTGGGAATAATCTCTCCGGAGTAATAGCCTCCGAGTGTGATTTCCGCAGTTCCGACAAGGCATGTACCTGTACCTTCGATTGTGTAGATATTCGATTCTGCTCCACGCGGATTGAATCCGATTCCGTTGAGGATTTCTTCTTTTGCGATATCAGGAGTGATGAATGGTGTGAAGCCATGTCTGAGAACGATATCCATTGCATAGCGTTCCAGAGCCATCTGCAGGATTACTCCTTTGTTCTTGATGTAATAGAATTTCTGGCCTGCGACTTTTGCACCATTGTCGAAGTCGAGTATGTCGAGATCCTCGCCAAGCTGGACATGATCCTTTGCCTTAAAGCTGAATCTGGTCGGCTCTCCGAAGAATTTTACAGCAAGGCTGTCCTTGTCTTCTTTTCCGATAGGTGCATCTGGGTGTGAGTAGTTAGGGATTGTCCTGGCTTCATCCATGAATTCCTTATCGATAGCTGTGAACTCAGCTTCAACCTTTGCCAGTTCATCTTTAATAGCCTTTCCTTCTTCAATCAGGACTTTTCTTGTCTCAGGATCGAGCTTGCCTTTCATTTTCTGGGCGTTTTCATTTCTCTTTGCCCTGAGAGTCTCAGTCTCCTGCATCAAAGCACTTCTCTTTTCCTGATCTGCGATGATCTTATCGATATCGACATTCATGAAGCGGTCTTCAATGTTCTTCTTTATTTCACTGTAGCGTGTTTTCAGTTCTTTGACGTCAATCATTTCTCATTATTCTCCATAACGTGCTTTTGTTTCGAGTTCTATGCTTTTTGCAGAAGCTGAGCAGACTGCATCGATGAGGGCGGCGGCAAAGCCATTATCCTGTAATGCCTTCACTCCTTCGATAGTGGTTCCAGCAGCGGAACAGACCATCGTCTCCAGGCTTATGGCATTCTCTCCGGTAGATTTCTGCAGTTCTGCAGCGCTTATTGCTGTGTCCCGGACGATTGAAAGAGCCTCAGGGTAAGGGATTCCTTCCTTAACGCCAGCCATAGCCATCTGATGCATCATCTCGAAGAAGAAGGCAATACCCGAACCGGAGATTCCGATGAATGCAGGGAAGAGGCTTTCCTGGATAAAGTATGCTGATCCGAACGAAGAGGCGATTGAGAGAGCAATCTCCTTCTGCTCAACGCTGACGTTGCTGCCTGCCGCGATTGCTGTGACGCTCTTGCCGGCTTTTGCCGCTATATTCGGCATGAATCTGACGACGTTGTCAGATCCGATGTGATCTTCCAGAACAGAAAGCGGCACACCTGCTGCAATTGAAATCCAGAGACCTGTTTCGACTTCTTTCAGACTTTCATAGAGCGACGGAAGCACCTGGGGTTTGACAGCAAGGATGATTACACCGCTTCCACTGGCTTCTTCCAGCTCGGATAGTACGGCTATCGTACTGTTTTCTGCCGCAACTTCTTCAGCTTTTTCTCTGGACTTATCATAAACAGAGACTTCCCAGCCGGCAGAGGCGAGAGCTGTTGCAATGCTTGCTCCCATATTGCCTGTGCCTATTACAGAGATTCTCATAGATCCTCCCCGGCTCCCAGACCTTCCCAGCTCTTTTCCAGATCTGGCCAGCCTAGTTGCCTGAAATATTCATAAACGGCTATAGCCGCACTATTCGATAGATTCAGACAGCGCATAGAATGTCTGACTGGAATTCTAAGCACCTTGTCAGGGTATGCCGAGAGCAGTTCTTCATCAAGTCCTGTGCTCTCTTTCCCGAAGATAAAATATGTATCTTTATCGGTGAATCTGGGTTCGGTGTAGATTTTTCTGCCTTTTTTCGAGAAGAACCAGAGTTCGTCGGTACAATGCTTATCCATGAACTCCTCGATGTTTTCATAGATTGTGATATCCACATCGTGCCAGTAATCAAGACCGGCATGCCTGACGCTCTTTTCGGAGATGTCGAAGCCCAGAGGCCGCACAAGATGCAGCTTAGCTCCGGTGACAGCTGCTGTTCTGGCTATATTGCCAGTATTCTGCGGAATCTCAGGGTTGAACAGACATATATTGAGCATGTATAGAGAATAGCATCATCCATCATTTCGTGGAAGGTCGAGGTTTCTTGCTCTTACAATCTTCTGGCCTTTCTGGGAGAGTGAGAGAATTGTCTTCTCCAGTTTTCTCTCTTTCTCTTCTCTCTGGGCAAAGAAGTCTGGCTGTTCAACATCTTCCCCGTCATATAGCCCGGAAAGTGAGACGCCTATGAGTCTCACTCCTTCGCCATTGTATCTGTCCCGCAGAAGCTTTTTTGCCGCCTGATAGACATCAGAAGATGAATAAAGCGGCTTTTCCGGTGTCATCTGTGCAGATAACGTGGAGAAATCCCCGTAGCGCAGCTTTATGCCTACAGTACGGGCAACCTTCTTCTCATCCATTGCCCTGAACTCAACTTCCTGTGACATCTCCAGCAGATATGTGTCGAGTGTATCATAGCCATAGATATCTGGATAGAACGTCTTCTCTGTGGATATTGATCTTGATTTGACTTCTCCCTGGTAAATTCCTGGGTCAATTCCTCTGGAGATATTGTACAAGTAGAGAGCATTGCTGCTGCCAAAATACCGTTCCAGCTCCTCCAGATTGTATTTCCTCAATGTTTCAGTTGTTCCAATTCCCCGTTTTGCGAGACTGGAATATGTGGAATCACCGATTCCCCAGAGTTTTTTCAGGCCGATGGTGTCGACAAATGCCTCTTCTCTTCCTCTTGGTACTATGGTAAGTCCGTCAGGTTTGCGGAAATCCGAGGCGAGTTTTGCTATATATCTGGAGGAGGCGACCCCTATGGATACCGTCAGTCCTGTATCTTCTCTGATCATTTCCTTCAGTTTTCTGGCAGCCTTTCCTGGAAGTGGATAGATTCGATCCATCCCAGTGAGATCGAGAAAAGCCTCGTCAATGGAGACCTGGAGGAAACCAGGTGCAAAAGATGCGATGATATTCATTACCCTGTGACTCATTTCAGAGTAGCGTTTCATGCGCCCCGGGATGCAGATGGCATGAGGGCAGAGCTTCAAGGCCGTTGTCATCGGCATAGCACTGTGTACTCCATATTTTCTCGCTTCATATGAACAGGTTGAAGCTACATGCCTTGGACCAGGAGTTCCTATTATAAGGGGTTTTCCCCTGTACTCCGGATGATCCAGATTCTCCACTGAGGCAAAAAAAGCATCGAGATCTATATGGAAGAAGACTGAGCCCATATGGTGAGTATATCACTTTGGCGGCAATCTGCTATAATCAGGGCAATGAAACGTCTGTTGCTGAGTGTTGTCGCCTCATTGGTCATTATATCTGCACTCCCTGCCTTTTCCGTTACTGACGAGAATCCTCTCGACAGTCCGCTTGCATCTGTTTCCTATACAGGCAGGTTCTCTGATGTTTTCTCTAACCCTGCTGCTTTGGCTCTGATGGAGACCGAGCCAGGTTTTTTTGCACTTTCAGCTTCGATTTCGGATAGTCTTTCAGGAAAGCTTTTCGGTTCAGATCCGATGCCTCTGCTGCAGAATCAGAAGTGGAATCTGCAGGCTTCGTTCATTGCCCGTTATGTCGCTTTGACTGCTTTCTATGGTAATGAGTTCAATCGTATAGATGGAGAGGGGACACGGTATGACATACATTCATCCCTGCATCTTGAAGTTGATATGGCATATTCAGTTCCTCATTTTTCGATTGGTGCACGCGTCTCCGGCGGAAACCGCATGATCCGGGAAGATAAGGTCATTGATAATATCGGGGCGATATTCACAAATGCATGGTTTTCTCCTTTTGAGAGAGAATCCGGGAGTGAATCATTTGCTGTAGGTGTGGGAACTATAGTCTATTGGGGGCCTGTCACTGGTGGAATTTATGTAGGAGAGGTCCTTACTCTGCGTGATGGGAATATCTATTTCGGCTGGGATGCTCTTGCAGAATCCACAACTCTTTCTCTTTCTGTAGGAGCTGGAAGATATACAAAAAGCGGTGATTTACGCTTTTTCAGGCCCCGTTGCTCGGTATCCATGACAGGACTGGTTGAAGATGCGACAAGAAGTATTGAAGCTGAGGGGGAACTGACATTTCAGTTCCTGCCTGAGTCATCAGTCTCTCTTGCTGTTTCCTATGTGGAGAGACATCATACGCTTCTCTCTTTCAAGCCGGAAAATGGCTTTGTCGGCATCTTCCTGCGCGGCGAAGGTGAAGGTTTTTCAGGTACAATAGGCTTTACCTTCAAAGCGACTGATTTCTCGTCATTCGCTCCATGTTTTGTCTTCTCATATGTCAGCTGAGAGGAATGGAAAGCGTGAA
>CALXLB010000074.1 GCA_944389085.1 uncultured Spirochaetaceae bacterium | reverse complement strand
TGACAGGCCAGCGCGATAACCAGCTTCGCTACTCCCACAAGCGATGATTATTTTGCAGAAACTGATGTTATCTGTCAATAGATTTTTATAAATTTTTAGAGGAAATTGATTGTGTTTTAGTTAATTGTTTGTTGTATAAGAAAATAAATATTAAAGTGATAGTTTGTTTTTTCTGAGGTATCATTGGAAAAGTAGTAACAGGAGATCAAATATGCTGTATCAATCGGATGTAGCTGTAATAGGGGGTGGTGTTATTGGCAGTGCAATTGCCAGAGAGCTTGCCCGCTTTGATATTTCCATCTCTGTGATTGAGAAGAATCTGGATGTTGTTTGTGAAACCAGCGGTAGGAATTCTGCTGTTGTCCATGGTGGTTTTGCTTACGATAGAGGAACTCTTAAAGCCAGACTTTGTGTAGAAGGCAATAAGCTGATGGACCAAGCGGCAGCAGAACTGGGTTTCCCTTTCATCCGTACCGGTAAGGTTCTTGTTGGTAATACTGATGAAGATATGCGTCAGCTTGAAAGAACTATGGAACAAGGCTTTGATAACGGTGCTTCGGGACTGGAAATCATAGACGGTAAGAAGCTTCATGAACTTGTCCCTGCTGTCAATGGCAGTTTCGCTATGCTTTCATCCCGCTCAGGTATTATGGATCCGTTTCTTTTCACAATAGCTCTGGCTGAGAATGCTGCAGAAAACGGGGTTAGATATTTCCTAGGGCATGAGGTGAAGAGTATAGAAAGAAGAGATGGTCTCTATCATATTCATGCGGGAAATGATGAATTTGAAGTGAAATGGGTGGTGAATGCGGCAGGTCTCGGAGCAAAACATATTTCTGATATGTTAGGTATAACCGGGTATAGGGTAATCGGAAGCAAAGGTAATTATCTCGTACTCGACAAGCGCCTTGGGCCGTTGCTTCCGATGCCTGTATATCCTGTGCCGTCGAATACCTATATGGGAATTCATGTCACACCGACTGTTGATGGCAATGTGACGGTTGGGCCGGATGCTGTGAATACCGATGATTTTTCCTATTATGGTGTGCCCGCTGACAAAATGCTTTATCTGCAGCAGAGTGCCTCATCCCTTTGGCCTCATATAGACAGAGCAGATGTCATAAGAACTTTTTCCGGTATACTGCCTAAGTGGGTTGATGAAAATGGTGTTATACAGGATTTCAGGATAGAAATAAGGGATGAAATCGCTCCGAATGCAGTGAATCTTATTGGCATAGAATCTCCGGGTCTTACCGCTACAATCGCCATTGCCAGATATGCTGTCGGGCTGATGTTGGAAAGATGCAGTTTTAAAAAGCGTTCAGATTTCAATCCTGTACGATCTCGTGTGAAGCATTTCTCTGCTATGACTGATAAAGAAAAGGAAGCTGCGATAAACAGTAATCCTTCTTATGGGCATATGGTCTGTTCCTGTGAGGATGTTACAGAAGCAGATATTATCGAGGCACTTCATAATCGGTTAGGAGTCTCCACGCTGACTGGAATCAAGTACAGAACCCGGGCAATGATGGGTGGTTGTCAGGGCGGATTCTGCCAGACAAAGATAGAACAGCTGATTGAGAGAGAGCTTGGCAGAAAACCTGAAGACGTGCGTTATATGGGGCCTGATTCCTGGATACTTTCAGGCAGAATGCGGGAGGGAAAGAATGACTGAGAGAGATGCTGTTATCATAGGAGGAGGTCCAGCTGGTCTTGCGGCTGCTCTTGAACTCGATAAGAGGGGTGTTCATGATATTGTGATTCTTGAACGGGAGCATCAGAGCGGAGGAATACTGCGGCAATGCATACATGATGGTTTTGGACTTCAGCGTTTTTCTAAAAGTCTTTCAGGTCCGGAATATGCCGAGATCTTCATTGATGAGATAAAGAAACGTGGTATTCGGGTTATTACAGATGCAACTGTAACAGAGATTTCTTCGGATAAATGCATCCGTGCGGTGACTCCGTCCGGGCTTTATGAGTGTAAAGCAAAAGCTGTAATTGTCACGACGGGCTGCAAGGAACGCACTAGAGGAGCTCTGATGATTCCTGGAGAACGGCCAGCAGGTGTGTTTACAGCAGGGACAGCTCAAGCGTATATGAATCTTTATAACAGGCTTCCCGGTCGGAATGCCATTATCCTTGGAAGTGGTGATATCGGTTTGATAATGGCAAGAAGGCTGACGCTTGAAGGATGTTCAGTGAAAGCTGTCTTTGAAATTCAAGACCATCCAAATGGACTGGAACGGAATGTTGTGCAGTGTCTGGAAGATTATGACATCCCTCTGTATCTGAATCATACAGTTGTTGACATTCATGGCAAGGAACGAATTGAGGGGGTTACGGTAGCAGAAGTAGGCCCGGGGAGGCAGCCTGTTCCCGGAACAGAGCGATATTATCCTTGTGATACTCTCATACTGTCAGTAGGCTTGAGGCCGGAGAATAAGCTTCTGCTGGATGCAGGAGCAGAGATTGACAAACAGACCAATGGTGCTGTTGTTGATGAGAATCTGATGACATCAATTCCTGGTGTATTCACTTCTGGTAATGTCCTTCATGTCCATGACCTTGTTGATTATGTGTCTCTTGAATCCGAGCGTCTGGCAGCAGGGGCAGCTGCATTCATAAATGGGGAACTGAAAGCCGATAGGGATGTAAGAATAATCAGAGGTCGGAATGTACGATATACAGTACCGCAGAGAATAACATCATCAGCTTCCTTCCTGTTGTCTCTCCGCTCTGAGATTGTTATGCCTCAGGCAATGCTCTGCGTAAGCCAGAATGGAGCTGTAAGCATGGAAAAGAAACTTTTGCATGTGAATCCGGCAGAGATGATAATGCTGCCTGTAGATGAATGCCTGATTGGATCATCCGGTGATGTGGAGGTGAGTCTGTTATGAAAAAGTGCTTTACCTGTATTATCTGTCCTAATGGCTGTCATCTTGAAGTGGAAACAGAAGGTAAGAATATCATTTCTGTTTCCGGTAATCT
>CALXLB010000073.1 GCA_944389085.1 uncultured Spirochaetaceae bacterium | reverse complement strand
AAATCGACGAGTACATGGAAGACAACTGGACACGGATTGAGGAACAGATACTTGCAAGGACGTATAAGCCAAGGCCTGTGAAGAGAGTCGAGATACCGAAGGATAATGGAGGTGTAAGGCTTCTTGGAGTGCCATGTGTAATAGACAGGGTGATACAGCAGGCGATGGTGCAGGTTCTCCAGCCGGTCTTCGAACCGACATTTTCTGAAAGCAGTTATGGGTTCAGGCCCGGACGGAGTGCAGAGGATGCGGTAAGGAAGGCACAGGAGTACATGGCAGAGGGATACAGGCACGTTGTAGACCTCGACCTGTCCAAATTCTTTGATACGGTCAACCACGACCTTCTGATGAGTCTGGTAGACCGGACGCTTGAGGACAAAGACATCAGAAGACTGATATATGTGTACCTCAAGAGCGGGATAATGACCAATGGATGCATGATGGAGAGCGAAGAGGGGACGCCGCAGGGCGGGCCGCTGTCGCCGCTTCTGTCGAACATCTATCTCACGCCCTATGATAAGGAGCTTGAGAAGAGAGGCCATAAATTCGTCAGATACGCCGATGACTGCAACATATTCACGAAGAGCAAGTATTCTGCGAAGAGGGTAAAGGATTCCGTGATACGGTTCCTCGAGAACAGGATGAAGCTGAAGGTGAACATGGAGAAGACAGAGGCGAGGAGAGCCGTCGGCTCTTCATTCCTAGGGTTCGCATTCATAACCACCAGATCCAGAGACGGCCTTGGGATGTGCAAGCCGAAGCAGAAGAAGATTGAGAAGTTCGAACAGCGTATAAGGGAGATAACAAAGCGAAACCGCGGAGTGTCTGCCGAGCGCATGATTTCAGAGCTCAACTCATACCTGCGCGGGTGGATAAACTACTACGCGAGAGGATACTTCAAGAAATGGCTTGGAGAGAAGGCCCAGTGGATAAGGCGGAGGGTACGGCAGTACCTATGGAAACTGTGGAAGAAGAAGGAGGCGAGAAAGAAGCACCTGCGGGAGCTTGGCGTGCCTGAATGGTGGATAAGCAAATACCGGAAAGGCCTTTCAAGCAACCGCTACTGGCGGATGGCTCAATGCCTCGGCAAAGGGCTACACAATGACATCCTGCATGACAAACTCGGTCTGCTGAACATTGAAGAGTACTACAGGGTGAAGCATAACGAGCGGATGGAGATGGACAGGACATACAACTCACAGCTGGAGTTTGTATTCATCTGAACCGCCAACTACGGAACCGTATGGTGGGTGGTGTGAGAGGAAAGCTCTCAGCGCTGACGCCCTGAGAGCCTACCTACTCGATTCATCATGAAGCATGAAAAATGCAGCCGACTGGCGGCTGCATCCGATATATATTCCAACCCTTAGCGGATTGTGAGCTCTGTGTCGAGGTCGAAGAACTTTGCCTTCTCCATATTAGCGATAAGAGCTACTGCTTCATCTGGCTCAGGGATGACGGTCGGATCAATCTTTCCGACAACCTTTGCCTTTGATGTTGCAACGTATACCTGTGTTTCAGATCCGAGAGGCTCAACGACGGATACGTGTCCATTGATTGTCTTGCCATCAATTGGAGTATGTGAGAACTCTACGTCTTCAGGTCTGATTCCGAATGTGACTTCCTTGCCGATATATGGCTGGAGAGTCTTTGCCTGCTGAGGTGTTACCTCAAGGCGGAATGTACCTTCATCAGCATAGACCTTGTCTCCTTCCTTCTTGATGGTGACAACGAGGAAGTTCATTGGAGGAGATCCGATGAATCCTGCGACAAACTTGTTGTCTGGCTCGTTGTAAAGCTCCATAGGTCCGCCGATCTGCTGGATGACGCCAAGCTTCATGACAACAATCTTGTCAGCCATTGTAAGAGCTTCAACCTGATCGTGTGTAACGTAGATCATAGTTGCTTTCAGTCTGTTGTGAAGACCGGAAATCTCAGCTCTCATCTGGACTCTGAGCTTTGCATCGAGGTTTGAAAGTGGCTCGTCGAAGAGGAAGACTTTTGGCTTTCTAACGATTGCACGGCCAACAGCAACACGCTGTCTCTGACCACCGGAGAGGGCCTTTGGCTTTCTGTCAAGCAGAGCTTCAATGTCAAGAATCTTTGCAGCTTCTTTGACACGCTGATCAATCTGATCCTTAGGGAACTTCCTGATCTTGAGACCGAATGCCATATTGTCATAAACAGTCATGTGAGGATAGAGAGCATAGTTCTGGAATACCATTGCGATGTCTCTGTCTTTTGGAGGAACGTCGTTCATGACCTTTCCGTCGATATAGAGCTTGCCAGAGGAGATATCCTCGAGACCAGCAACCATTCTCAGTGTTGTGGACTTACCACAGCCAGAAGGGCCAACGAGAACAACAAATTCCTGATCTTTGATATCGATGTTAACATTGTCTACAGCCTTAACACCGCCATCGTAGATCTTGCAGATATTTTCAAGTTTAACTTCTGCCATTCATTGCTCCTTTTTATCTGATAGCTCTATCGTACGGATCAGAAGAACTAAAGTAAAGGAAATTTAATCTTGTAAAAGGGCTTTTTTCCGCTTAAAATCACGAAAAAACGTATTTTGCTGACTAAAAGAACAGAATTAGTCAAAAAGGAGCATGATGCCTAAAATCTACAGTGAGAATGAGAAGGACAATATCAGGAAGGCTTTAAGGCATGAAGCAGGCAGATGCTTACAGCTCTATGGGGTCAGGAAGACCACAGTCGATGAACTGGTAAAACGTGCCGGTATCCCGAAAGGGACATTCTATCTTTTCTATGAATCAAAGGAAGCATTGTTCTTCGATCTGATCAGGACATTTGCGGATGAAGTTGAGAATGAATACCTGTCAATGCTGCAGGAGATCGATGAGAATCATATTGTCACGAGCCTCACTGAGATATTCTATATATTGCTGATGAAGTTCTATTCGGAAGGGCTTTTCAGATTTCTTGACGGTGCTGAGCTGAGCCTTGTACTGCGCCGTCTTCCTCCTGAGGCAATGCCTGATGTTGAAGGAAGGCTGAAGAAAGTCCTGGAAAGTCTTTTTTCCTATTTCTATATAGACGATGCGGAAGATATCAAGGCATTCTGTTCCGGCTATGAGGCTCTGCTGTATCTTCTGCTGAGTGCAGATAGGATTACGGATATGGAAAAAGCCCTCCGGCTTCTGGTCAGAGGGCTTGTGCTGCAGATGGTAGAATGATTATTCTTCCTGCTTCTCTTCTTCTCCTGTCTCTTCTGCAGCGGGTTCGCTTTTCTTCACGATTGCTTCTTCGATTCTCCTGTCCTCAATTTTAGTGACATGTATATCGAGTCCGTTGATTGAGACATCAAGTGTCGTGCCATCTTCAGGAATCTGTGAAAGCGTTGAGAGCACCATGCCGCCGATGGTGTCGTAATCCTCATTCTCTTCCAGTTCGATTCCCGTGGCGTCTGAGAAATCGCTGAGGCTCAGTGAGCCATTGATTTTCCATACTCCGTCACCGATCTTCTGTATTTCAGCTTCTTCCTGGGGATCGAACTCATCATAGATATTGCCGACAATCTCTTCCAGAAGATCCTCGAGTGTGACGATACCGACTGTCTGGCCGTATTCATCGACCACGATAGCGATATGAGTCTTTTTAGCCTGCATATCTGAAAAGAGTTTATCTGCATGGATTGAATCAGGAACCATGTATGCAGATCTCAGCAGCCCCTTGATACCCTGATGGCTGTCGGAATTGAGGCTGATGAGGAAATCCCGGGCGTTCAGGATTCCAAGAATATCGTTGATATCCTCTCCGTAGACAGGGTATCTGGAAAGTCCTGTCTCCTTTATGGTCTTGAGTATCTCATCCTCTGGCGTATCGACCTGGAAAGAGACGACATCTGGTTCTCTTGTCATGATTTCGCTGACATTTATATCATTGAATTCGAATACATTCTGTATCCATTCCTTCTCGTCAGCTTCAATGGAACCGGATTCGCCGCCTGCGTCAACCATGAGCTTGATATCATCTTCGGTGACAGCATCCGGATCTCCGTCTTCCTTGAGCCTGCATATTCTGAGAATCAGATTCGTAGTAGCTGAAAGCAGCCAGACAAAAGGTCTCATGATCTTGGCTGTCACACTGATTACGCCAGAAGAGAATTTTGCTACTGCATAAGCTTTCTGCTGTGCGATTCTCTTCGGTACGAGCTCTCCGAAGATAAGCGTAAAGAACGAGATGATCAGTGTGATGATGATAACTGATATCGTTCCTGAAACTCCTTCGGATAATCCCATATTGATGAAGAACGGCGAGATATATGCTGCAAGATTGTCAGCAGCGAAAGCTGAACCCAGGAATCCTGCAAGCGTGATGCCAATCTGTATTGTCGACAGGAATCCTGATGGGTTCTCTGCCATTTTCAGGAGTCTGGGGGCATATTTATCCCCATCATCTGCCAGCTTCTTGAGTTTTGTGGTATTGAGCGATATGACTGCGATCTCCGTTGCGGCGAAGAATGCATTGATCATAATAAGAATTATCTGTAGCAGTATCTGCTGCGCTAATGACATTGTGTCCTCCTTCTCTTCTTTTCTTTTATTTTCGCTTCATACTTGAGAAGCCTTCAGAGAAGGAGCTTTTTTCTGAGAGTGTGTAAATGCGGAGGCACTTCCGGATCTTCTCTCAGCATATTACTGCCAGGGCCATCGTCCACTTGCTGTATCATTCCTTTGCACATTTTGTGCGATATAAACTAATTCTAATGATATTAAAGCTTATGGGTAATCGTCAATATTGAAGATGGAGGGGAGGCCTGAAATTGTAAATGTACCT
>CALXLB010000072.1 GCA_944389085.1 uncultured Spirochaetaceae bacterium | reverse complement strand
GCTTCTCGTAGTACTCACGCTTCTTCCACTCGCGGATGATGCCTTCTTTCTCGACCATTCTCTTGAAACGCTTGATCGACTTCTCGAGTGGCTCGTTCTCATCTACTTTTACGTATGCCATATTATCACCTCCTCTCCCATCTGGGTCAGAATCCATGTTTAATTATCATTTTGGTCTATAGTTGTCAATCCCATTTGAGCAACAATGGAAAACATCAAGGCAAATGTTACGATTATTCAGCTCTCAGCCTCTGAAATTTCCATTTCAGCAATCAGAAGCTGCTCTTTGACGGTGCCTCTCCAATAGTTCACATCAGGGGAGAAGAGCACATCGACATGCACCCCTTTCCTGAACTGCTCCCTGTCATGCGGTTCCCACCAGATACAAGGCCATGAGTATGTGCCGAAACGTATCGAGAAACGCATTAATGACTGCCCCTGTTTCTGCTGTATGACATCTGTGATCAGAGCATTCTTTATATAAAGCTTCAGTGTTTCATTCTCCTGTCCATATGGTTCTAGCATCTCGGAAAGCCTCCAGAGCCCTGTAGTCATATATTCAGGAGGTATCTTTGCATCGGCTTCAAGCTCCCTATCTTGCTCCTCCCGTTCTCCCATCGTCGAGATAACACTTTCCATCATCATCAGAAGATTATCCTTGTTCTCAACCGGCAAAGAGAAACCTGCGGCGCATCTATGGCCGCCATAATCTGTGAAAAGCGGCTGGAATGTCGAAAGGAATACTTTCGCGTCGAAGCGGTCTGAACACCTCATCGAACCAGAGATCCGGCCATCACATGTATCTGCAATGACAATTGCCGGAACACCATATTCTTTGGAAAGCTTAGAAGCAAGAGCACCAGTAAGACCCCGGGGAATATTATCTCCACCGGCTATGACAAAACGTTCCCCATTTCTTTCAAAACTCTCTGCTGCAGCACTGTGAATCAGCGACAGAGCATTCTCTTCCAGGCCCTGCCGTTCCCTGTTCATCGACAGCAGATTCTCAGTCAGTCCTTCTGCCTCTGCCGGATCATCTGAGATAAGAAGCGCAAAAGCATCCATCGGATGACCCAGTCTGCCTGCTGCATTCAGAACAGGAGCGATATAGAAGGAGATATCTCGCGTATTGAGTTTCTTTCCAGCAAGGTTCTGCCTGCCGAGAAGAGGCTTGAGACAATCGAGGGGCTTTTCTGAAAGCATCCGCAGTCCTCGTTTCACAATAAGCCTGTTCTCATTCTTCATCGGCATGAGATCTGCAATCGTCCCGATAGCGGCAAGTTCAAGAAGCTTGTCGTAATCCTTTGACAGCGATGGATATGAATGGATGGACAGCGAACGGAAGAGAGAGACAAGAGTCTCTATTTCCTTATCTCCATCGCTGTATTTCGCAGCACGAGAGAGCATCGCAAGATCGAAAAGAGAATGGCTACGGAAGCGCGGCATCATCTCATCAAGCTTCTCCCGGATATCAACAAGAGAGATATCAACACCATTGCCGAAAGCTCTGCGGAGCATCTTCTTCTCCGTATCTGCATCGAGAACAATTATCGGGAGGTTCACAGCAAGAAAATCCATCAGCCTGTCTCTAGCATCCGGAGTTCCACCACCTTCGATGATTTCCTCCGTGATTCTGTCAATCTCGATAAGATTCTCAATCCTTACCGCATTGATTCTGACAGATCCATTTCTCGGCTCAGCATGGAGAACAATGCATTCGCTTCCATAAAGCGGTGTTGCGGCAAAGGCAAGAGCCCAGATCATCTTTGCAGCTACCGCACAGCCGGAAAGTCCATCAAAAGGATATCCGGAACCTGCAACCTTAGGGTCGAAAAGCGCAACAGCTCCAGGAAGTTCATCTCCCGGAATATGGTGATCGAGAACTATGACATCAACCCCGCTTTTCTCAAGCATCTCGATCTCGCTCACAGCAGAAATACCATTATCTACAGTAATTACAAGAGTATATTCCTTATCAAGGATCTCCCTGACTGTTTCCTCTGTCATTCCATAAGGTTCATCACCTTCGGGAAGTCTCACTGAAAGATTCTTAAGTCCCAGCTTTCTCAGACCTCTGTAGAGAATAGCAGAGCCGGTAACACCATCAACATCCCTGTCCCCGAAGATAAGGACATTTTCCTCTTCCTCTATCGCACTCTCTATACGATCTATAGCGGTATATACATCATCACACTCAAACGGTGAATGCTGATAAATGATATCGGTCTCCAGATACCAGAGCGCATCGGATGGATTTTCCAGTCCACGGCGCTCAAGCACTGTGGCAGAGAGAAGATCGAGAGAAAACCGTTCTTTAATCGCCCTTACCTTCCCAGAATCAGATAGCGGTACCTTTATTTCCATTGTATCCCCTAGATTCTCCAGATCCCATACTCAAGACTTCGAAGCCTTCCAGGGAAGGCATAAGGAAGCGTTCTTAAAAGATATCTGAAGATTCTGTGCTCCTGCTCCTCTGAGACAACCAATGCAAGAGAATCCTTGAAACCAAGCTCAAGAGATCTCTTCAGATAAGCTCTGGCATTAGGAGGCAGAAGCAACGCTCCGTTCATAGTATCACAGTCCCGGCATACAGCAACACCCTCTGAAGAAGAGAATCCGATAACTTCCCCCTCAAGATAATCCCTGCCGCAGACAGGGCATGAGATATAATCACCGCTGAGGCCTTCAGCAGACAGAAAATGAACAATGAATTCTACAGTCACTTTTTCATAGCTATCTGATTCGAGTGCATCGAGAGCTTCCGAATAGAGTGCATATAGCTCCGGTTCCGCACTTTTTGAGGTTATGATGAAATCTGAAAAGAGCATAGCGGCCTGCTGCCTGTCCAGATCTTCGTGAAGCGCATCATGGGTAGAGAGCACATCAATCTCTTTCAGCGTCCAGCCGCTTCTTCCCTTCTCCAGAGAAAACGTGCCTTCTGTATATAAAGGAGCCTTTATTGTCTTGATACTCTTTCTCGCTCCATATGAGAGCACATTCACAAGGCCCAGAGATGGAGAGAAAAGTGTCAGGAGTCTGTCACGTTCACGGACATCCATTGTACGGATCACTATTGCCAATGCCTTTACATCTCTCTCCATACCTTGAGAATAGGAAGAGAGAGGATGACAGTCAACATTGGCGATTGTTTTCCGAGATGCTATTATTCGGTTATGCGCAGATTGCTTTTCGTCATCATCATGCTCTTGCTCATCCTGCCATTGCCATCGGCTTCGGTGGAAGGGGGAATACCAATCAGGGCTGACCTGTTCTGGAGTGAAGAAGAGCTGGCGAAGATGGATTTCACTGCCCCGCTTTCCGATGAAGAGAGAGAATATTACGAGAATACTCATATATATCTCGTGACAGCATCGCCGGCAGATCCTGTCTATGTCTATTTCGGCCATGCTGGCATAGCTGTAGATACCCCTGATATGGATGAGGTCATGTTTGATTATGGTTCATTCAGATTCTCCGACGGCTTTTTCATCAACTTCATACTCGGCCGTCTCTATTACAGCTGCATCGAAACATACGCTTCTTACCGTTACGATGACTTTGTCAGGGCTGACAGGACAATAAAGAAAATTGAGCTGGAAATGACACCGGAAGCAAAAAAGACAACAATCGCCTTTCTGAATTACAATGTGCTTCCAGAGAATGAGGTATATCTTTACCACTACTACAATGACAACTGTGCGACAAGGCCCAGAGACATCTACAATGCAACAACAGACGGAGATTTCAGGGAATGGGCAGAACAAAGGAATTGCGGAACATTCAGAAGCTGGTCGACACTCTACCTGTCGAAATCACTGTTTTTCAATTATGTGCTGAATTTCCTTCAAGGTCCCTCTATTGATAAACCCATATCCCTCTATGAAGCCACATTCCTTCCAGATGTACTGATGGATGCTGTGGCAGAGTACCAGGGAAGCATTGCTGAGACAACTTACGAGACAAAGACAAGAGAACCGCTTCCTGATAGCTACAGTCTGACTCTTCATTCCATACCGCTACTCCTTGCAGGAGCCATAATAATACTTCTCACTGCAAGCAAAAGGAAATGGCTCCGTGTCATAGGTGACCTGCTTTCATCATTCATATACCTGTTCTTTGCAGTGTTATCAGCAATACTCGTATTTGTGATGTGCTTTACAAACCACAATGTGACATATGGAAACTGGAATGTCCTGTTCATTCCGCCATTCATCATTGTCCTCACAGTGCTTCATCTTGCCTCACTTGGAAAAAAAGAGAGAAGAAAGAGCATTGCCTTCTTCTCCCGCATCATGCTTATTGTCACATTAGTGCTTCTGACTATAAAAGGCTGCCTGATGAGCATCATGATTCAGGATAATATCGTCTACTATCTGACAGCACTTGTACTCTATGGCTCAGAGATGGCGGCTACGGCAATATCCTCGTCCCGCTCAAACCTTTCATCGCATCGGAAATATGCTCAGGATCAGTAATCATTGCCAGATTTCCAGTCGACTCAACATAATCCGTCAGTGCCTGAATTTTGGGAAGCATTGAACCCGGAGCAAACTGTCCTTCCTCTGAATACTTCTTAGCCTCCGCCACTGTCATTGAATCAATTGCACGCTGTGATGGCTTGTTGTAGTCGAGACAGACCTTCTCTACTGCTGTTGAAATGATAAACGCATCAGCATTCAGGGATTTCGCGAGAATAGCCGCAGCAAGATCTTTATCGATTACAGCCTCCTTGCCCCATAATGCACCTTCCTCATCCCTGATAACAGGAATACCTCCGCCACCTGCGGCAATAACAGTTGCCCCACTGGAAGAAAGGAATTTTATCGTATCCAGTTCAATTATCGACAGCGGCTTTGGTGATGGTACGACCCTTCTCCACCCTCGTCCTGCATCTTCTTTAACAGTCCATCCGAATGATTCACTATGTTCTTTTGCATCTTCTTCGCTCATGAAAGAGCCGATTGGCTTAGTGGGATTGGAAAAAGATGGATCGGAAGGACTGACTTCAACCTGCGTGACGACAGTCACAGCTTTATTATCCATCCCGCGCATACGGAATTCGTTATCAAGAGCTTTCTGCAGCTGATAGCCAATAGCACCCTGCGTATCTGCAACACATGAGTCAAGAGGCACAGAATGCAGAATCTTTCTTGCATATTCAGACCTGAGAAGAATATACCCCACCTGAGGTCCATTACCATGGACAATGACAACTCTGTACCCTTCATTGATGATGGTCGCTATATGATGTGCAGTCTTCTCTGCTGCACGATACTGTGCATCTACTGTAACCTTCTTCGGATCCTCAATAAGTGAATTCCCGCCTATAGCGATGACAACAAGCTTACTGTCCATCTCTGCCTCCAAATAGAGCTTATCATAGATGCAACAAATTGCAACATAAAATAGCGTTTTAAGCCTATTTGCATCCTATTATCCTATAAGTACTTATTTTCTACGCATTTTTCATATTCTGTCAGGAACAAGCTTTTTTCCTAAAAACGTACTGGCGATAACAATCAAAAATCATGATATAGACATACCTCTATCATTTTATGAAAGTCACGGAATAAATCATTTACGATACATACTTACCATGATGAAAACCGAAATATAAACAGTGTATAATCTTTCTGCATTATTTCCTCATCCTGCATTTGTTTCATGCTGTATCCCAATGGTATTGCTGATTCAGTGTCATCCAGTCCATGTCCACAGATTACCACCCTATTCCATGTTTCAATATGCAATTCTTCTGGAAACATATTATCTTACTATATGCAGCCAGTTCTGATGTTGACTCAATTATAACAACGTTATATAACACTGTTATCTATGAGTGAGACCGAAAAAAGAATACTTGAGATAGCCAAGAAGGAATTCCTTGAAAGAAGCTTCCAGGGAACATCGATGAGGCGGATCGCTGCCCTCGTAGGTGTCACAACAGGAGCCCTCTATGGCTATTTCGCCTCAAAGGAAGACATCTTCGACTCACTCGTGAAAGAGGCATATGAGACTGTGATGGATGCCTATAAGAGGGCTCATGAGGAATTCGCAGCTCTGCCATATGATACTCAGGTCTCCGGAATGGGAGATATAACGGCCAAATGCGTCGAGTGGTGCCTGGAATATATTTATGATCATCTGGATGAGTTCCGTCTGATTCTGATGTGCTCCGAAGGGACACGCTATACGAATATGGTCGATGAGATGATGAAAATCGAGGAGGAATCCACAGAGGAATTCATCGCGCTCATGCGGAAGAACGGGAAGGAAATACCTGAGATTGATCCTCTTCTCGAGCATATGGTCACATCTGGTTATTTCACCTCCTTTTTCGAGGTGGTGAGGCACTCTGTTCCCCGGGAAGATGCAAGGGTCTATATCCAGAACCTCCAGGCTTTCTACAAAGCTGGATGGGAGCGTCTTTTCGGAATGAGGCTCTGATGTCTCTTTTTTTGAGCATAATGGTTAGCTTCGGCTAACTTATTTGGAGGTTTTATGTCAAAGAACAATGACCTTGAACGCCTGCTGAGATACGCGGGCAGATATAAGGCTCTGACGTATCTCTCGTGGGTACTGTCAGCAATCTCAGCGATACTGGCTCTGCTTCCGTTCATCTGCATCTGGCTGATTATCCGGGATGTGCTTGCATCGGAATATGGGATGATAGCCCGCTATGGCGCTTATGCCGTGGCACTGGCAATCATCTCGATGCTTGTCTACATCGCAGCCCTGATGTGTTCGCATATTGCGGCATTCCGTGTTGCGGCGAACATGAGGAAGGAGATGCTTTCCCATGTGATCAGCCTGCCCTTAGGTGTGGAAGACCGCTTCGGAAGCGGTAAGATGAGGAAGATCATCAACGACTCAAGTGCCGCTACCGAGACATATCTTGCGCATCAGCTGCCGGACAGGGCTGCGGCTATAGCTACTCCGATAGGGCTCATAGCAATGCTTCTATGGTTCGACTGGAGGCTGGGACTTCTTTCCCTGCTCCCTGTCGTCCTTGGCTTCCTGATCATGATGAGGATGACTGGAGAAAGGATGCAGGAGAGGATGAAGCAGTATCAGGATGCGCTTGCGGATATGTCAAACCAGGCTGTCGAATATGTCAGGGGCATACCTGTCGTAAAGACGTTCGGACAGACCATTTACTCATTCCGCCTCTTCAAGGATTCAATCGACCGCTACGAGAAATGGGTGATTGAATACACGAAGGAACTTATGAGGCCGATGATCATATACACGGGAGCGATAAACAGCTCGTTTGCCTTCATAACAGCCGGAGCATTCATACTCTCATCCGGCGGAATCACTCCTGAGATCATCCTGAATGTGCTTTTCTATGTGATCATCACCCCTGTCATCTCGATAACGCTGACGAAGATAATGTTCAAGAGCGAGGAGGCAATGATCATCCATGATGCGATTATGAGAGTGGATACCATAATGAACGAGAAGCCGCAGAGTGATGCGCATAACGAACTTGTTCCTTCTGACAGCTCTGTGAAGCTGGAACATGTTACATTCAGCTATGATGGCAAGAAGAATGCTGTCCACGATGTATCAATTGATATCCCCTCCGGTTCCCTCGTCGCTTTCGTAGGCCCCTCAGGAGGCGGAAAGACGACGCTTGCCTCTCTTATCGCCCGCTTCTTCGATCCTCAGGAAGGAACGATCAGGATCGGAGGACTCGATATCAGGGATATCCCCAAGGAACGGCTCATGCAGCATGTTTCCTTCGTCTTCCAGGACAGCCATCTGATAAAGGGAACAATCAAGGACAACGTGAAGCTGGCAAAGCCGGATGCAAGCGATGATGAGGTGCTTGAAGCTCTCAGGAAAGCGGAGTGCATGGATATAATCGAGAAGCTGCCGGATGGCATAAACACAGTACTTGGAAGCGGAGGGATATACCTCTCAGGCGGAGAGACACAGCGCATAGCGATTGCCCGCACGATACTCAAGAACTCCCCTGTCATCATACTCGATGAGGCAACTGCATTCGCTGACCCAGATAACGAAGTGAAAGTACAGAAGGCATTCTCCTCGATGCTTGACGGCCGTACCGTCATCATGATTGCCCACCGCCTCTCATCTATCACGGATGCCGACAGGATATATGTGCTGTCAGATGGCGAGATAAGGGAGAACGGAACATTCAATGAGCTTCTGGAGAAGAACGGACTATTCAGTCAGATGTGGAACGATTACCAGAGCTCCGTAGAATGGAAGGTCGGCAAGGAGGCAATGTGATGATAAAGAGACTTGAAAGAACATTCGCGCTCTCTGAAAATGGGGCAAAGGATCTGGTAAAGGGCTTCATTGCCTGTGCCGTGCATAATCTGACACTCTTCGTGCCTGTCAGCATTCTCTATCTTCTTTCGTCAGACATGCTGAGGAATACCCTTGCAGGACGTGGGATATTCTATGCTGCCTTATGCATCATCTCCGTTGCCCTCATCATGATTTCTTATCGATGCGTCTACAAGGCAACCTATTTCTCAACCTACGTTGAAAGTGGCGTGAGAAGAGTGAGCCTTGCCGAGAAGCTAAGGAAGATACCCCTCTCATACTTCGGAAAGAAGGATCTTGCGGATATAACAAGTACAATCATGGCCGACGCTGCGACGCTTGAGACAGGACTTTCACACTGGGTTCCCGAGCTTATAGGAGCGGTCATCTCTACAACGATTGCAGCACTCTCAATCATGTTCTTCGACTGGAGGATGGGACTTGCAGCTCTCTGGCCGATTCCTGTCGCCATCCTAATAGTCATCCTCTCAAGAAACGTGCAGTACAGGCTCTCAAGACGCTCAATGGACGCGAAGATGGAAGTGGCCGACGGCATCCAGGAATGCATAGAGACGATGAGGGATCTCAAGAGCTGCAATGCCGAGAGGCAGTATCTCAAGGGGCTCTTTGGGAAGATAGACAAGGTGGAGAAGAGAGCAATCATCTCGGAAGTCGGTACAGCTGTATTCGTCGTCTCCGCTTCATTCATTCTGAAGATAGGAATCGGGACAGTCGCACTGGCAGGATCCATTCTTCTTGCCTCAGGTGAGATCGACGTACTGACGCTCTTCATGTACCTTCTGATAGCCTCCCGCCTTTACGATCCTCTCCAGAGTTCCCTGCAGAACCTTGCGGCAGTCATCTCCCTCAGGACGAATGTCGAGAGGATGGATGAGATACTCTTCCACCCTCTGCAGGAAGGAGAGCCTGAGCTTACAAACAGAGGCTATGATATCTCCTTCGAGGATGTACGCTTCGGCTATGGCAACGGCGAGAACGTACTATCAGGCGTGACATTCACTGCAAGACAGGGAGAGGTTACGGCACTCGTCGGGCCATCTGGCGGTGGAAAGACAACGGTCTCAAGGCTTGCTGCCCGTTTCTGGGATCCTGATTCAGGTAAGATCACGGTTGGAGGAATGGATGTCACAAAGACGGATCCGGAGGCTCTGTTATCACTCTATTCAATCGTGTTCCAGGATGTGACTCTCTTTGATAACACAATCATGGAGAACATCAGGATAGGACGGCGAGATGCGACAGATGAGGAAGTAATGGAGGCCGGAAGAATGGCGCAGTGCCTTCCGTTTGTTGAGAAACTTCCTGACGGATGGAACACAATGATCGGAGAGAACGGATGCGAGCTTTCAGGTGGTGAGAGACAGCGCATATCAATTGCCCGGGCTTTCCTGAAGGACTCCCCTATAATCCTTCTCGATGAGGCAACCGCATCGCTGGATGCTGAAAACGAGACGGAGATTCAGAAGGCACTTTCTAAGCTGATTAGAAACAAGACGGTTCTTGTAATCGCTCACAGGATGAGAACAGTCGAGAATGCGGACAAGATCGTTGTTCTCTCAGGTGGCCATGTTGCTGAAGAAGGTAGTCCCGAGGAACTGCTGAAACGTAACGGGATCTTCTCTCATATGGTTGCCTTGCAGAAAGAAAGCAGTGCGTGGAAGATCTGAGCATCCAAACTCATTGGGAGCAATCTGCATTCTGTAGGTCGCTCCCAATCTTTATTCTTGCTCACAATTTCTATCCCAATTTATATTCTCTTATATTGTAAGTGCTTATTTTCTACACATTACTCATATAATGTCAGAAACAAATTATTTTCCTGAAAATGTAACAATGATATCAAATAATAATACCTGAATGCATAAATCAGCTGCTGATCATTGAAATCAATGTCATTGATCATGTGATGTTTACACTTTTGATACAATCGTGATCTTGAGACATATCTCAACAACACAATTTTCACCAAGATTATTTCTTTTATTACAAGGAATTATAAATTTGCTATCATCTTTGGATAAGAACCGTTATAGAGATTGGCAGGAAGATGTCAATGAGGAGAACCAGTCCTCTTATGTGGTTCCAGATTCTTTAACCACCCCTATGGGTATTTTCGTTTTATTGTGTGAATTTCGTTTCAGGGTTTAATCTGGGCGAGGCGGAGCAATCACTACCCCGCCTCTTTCCGTCACACATCCCCGAGGATATATTCCACTACTGTTGATAGAAACTAATTACCTGTACATAGTTTGTCATACTATAAAAGCAGATACGGCTTCTTTTATATCCGCATCAAGAGCAATTGATCTATCCCTGATTTCAGAAGGAACAAAAGCCTGTCCGCTGTTGATCGTGCAGTAGACTGCTTTGGTATTTTCTGCTGTCATCCTCCAGAATGGATACTTTATGATGCCAGGCGTATTCATTCCCACCCCAAGCTCAAGGAACAGGATATGCATACCCTTATGGCGGTTCAGGAAATTCTCATAGCGATGCGCTGCATCATACCATCCGTCATCCTGGACAAATCTGTCATCGATTCTGAGATTGGTAGTCATGGATTTTCCGCATACCGGGCAATGGGGGATAAGCTCAGAAGGAATCCTCATGCCTTCCTGTTCATCAAGCATCTTCCGGATGATTTCCTTATTATCATAAGTTTTCTGATGACATGGTTCTGAGCACTGGAACAGACCATAATCTCCTTGAGTATAGAACAGCCTTTTCTTATCAAATCCCGCCTTCTGCACCTGATGATCGACGTTAGTGGTGATGATGAAATAATCCTTGTCACCGATGATTGAAAAGAGAGCTGAATATGGTCTACCGATTTCATCTGTGTACCTATTGATCCAGATCATGCGCGACCACCAGGCCCAGTACTCCTCAGAAGTCGGAAACGGATAGAATCCTCCTGAGTACATGTCTGTTATCTCATACTTCTGATGAAAGTCTTCGAAGACCCTTTCAAAACGTTCTCCAGAATAATCGAACCCGGAGGCTGCAGACATTCCCGCCCCGATTCCGACGACAACGGCATCTGCTGTTTCCAGCTCACTCCTGAGTTTCTTTATATTCTCTGAAAAGTCCTTCATACATCCTCTTGTCCTCATCCTTGAAAACATTGAACACCACCTTGATACCGCTGCCTGTCTTACGGAGATAATCCCTTACTGTTTCAATCGCAATCCTAGCTGCCTCATAGTTCGGGAAATGGAATTCACCTGTCGATATACAGCAGAATGCGATGCTGACGAGATTGTTCTCATCCGCAATGGAAAGGCATGAGCGATAGCATGATGAGAGAAGCCGTCTGTCTTCTGCCGTAAGCTTGCCCGTATACACAATCGGGCCGACAGTATGGATGACATGGGAGGAAGGAAGATTCCAGCCTCTCGTTATCTTGGCCTTTCCTGTTTCCTCCTCATGTCCCTGCTTTCTCATGATCTCTGAGCATTCAAGCCTCAGCTGGATTCCCGCATATGTATGGATTGCATTGTCTATGCAGCCGTGGCAAGGAACATAGCATCCTGTCATACCGCTGTTCGCGGCATTGACGATGGCATCACATCTGAGTGTCGTTATATCTCCCTGCCAGAGATACAGATTACCCTCTATCGGTTCAAGCGAGATGATATCCGTTACGCCTTTTCTTCTTATTTCTTCCTGAAGGAATTCATCCTGGATGGACAGAAAATCATCACTGATGGATCCTGCAGGTCTGACATTCATCAGAGAACGCAGAAGCTGCCATTGATTACTGGCATCAGAGGGTATACTGATATCCTTGTACTCAGCATTCTCATCAAGAAGATATCTGATCAGCCATACTCTTTCCTCATCATGATTCATTGGCCTTCCTCCTTGAGACAGCCTTCTGAGGGCAGATCTCGATACAACGACCGCACATCAGGCAGTTCTCATTTCTTATGCGGAAAGGTACGGTACTTGAATCTATGCACTGCTGCGGACATGCAGCAAGACAGAGACCGCAGCCTGTACAGCTATCGGAGATTTCCATTACATCAGCTTTGGCGGAACAGCTGCCAAAGCTGAAGGACTTGCGGACAATCGGCCTGACTGAAAGATCGAAGAATTCCCCTGTCCCATCATATATCCTGAATGCAGAGAGGGCCTTTCTCGACTCTTCAGCCGGATAAATCTCAAGCATATATGGATTCTTCTCAAGAAGATGGGATAGAAC
>CALXLB010000071.1 GCA_944389085.1 uncultured Spirochaetaceae bacterium | reverse complement strand
CCGCTTCCCCCGCCGAAGCGGGATTCGCTCGACTTGCATGCTTAAGACGCGCCGCCAGCGTTCGTTCTGAGCCAGGATCGAACTCTCCGTCATTGATCCCGCTGGCTCGAGGCCAGCGGTCCTATTTTACTTCTGTTCTTTCCCGTCGCTCGCTCGAACATGGCTTCCTATTTTCTTCTCTGCCTTTGTTCGTTGAATTGACAGAAGCTTACAAGCTTCTATTCTCTCTTCTCTTCCCTTCGCTGATATAACTCTTAAAAATCTTCACAACCTTATCGGCGTGCCTGAATAAAGTAACTCAAACACCATCAATTTGTCAACAAATTTCTTACAAATTTCTAAAAGATTTTTTATCTCTTTATAATTTCAGGAGTTAAAGTTCTCCAGGCTTTTAGCGAACTCTGTAAAGCCATCTCCGCCATATCCTTCTGTTATATATTTAGGAAGGAATCTGAAAGAGGAGCGCATATCTTCAACACTGTGCATACCGACCGAAAGAGGCATGAACGAGAACAGCTCCTCATCATTCAGGCTGTCCCCCAGGTATACACCATGCTCCTTTATGCGCTCTGCTTTGATATCAAAAAGCGCATCCATGAAAAGGAGCAGTGCCGAACGCTTGCTGAAAGATCCGAAACTCACATTTATATGTATCGAACTCTCGCTCCAATGACCTCCAGCTGCCTGAACCATTCCCTTCAGCGTCTTTATTTCCTGATCATTCAGATGTTTCTTGTCATAAGCTATGTCATACATCCTTGCATACTGGTCGGAAGATAGCTGCAAGCCTGCTGTCAGCTTCATAAGGTTCTCTTTCTTCTTCGCAAACATAGGGTCGATCATAGGATTGAATTTGTAGACGATACCGCCCCCTTTCCCATGCGCAAGAATCAGAGCTCCGCTTTCTGCGATGACAGCATCCACTGGCCATTGCCTGATATAAACATCGGACCATCCGGCAGACCCACCGGTAACAAGCACAATCATCTTGCCCATCCTTTTAAGCTTCCAGAGGCTCTGGAGAGCTGCAGGATAAAGCTTTCCGTTCTTTGTTATCGTATCATCGACATCGGAGATGATTATTTCAATGCGGCCACGCTCATCATCGGCAAAGCCATGAAAAGGCAGCCCCCTCTCCTCAATTTCCATCATCTGGTCATACCGCTGAGAGCACCTGACTTGAAAACAGATGCAAGATAAGTCAGGAAGCTCATCAAAGAAGCAATAGCTGAAAGCGAGAATAGAACATACAGCACTGTCTCATACACACCGTTCCAGCTTCCGGCCGCCACAAAAGCCGAGGCCACAATGTAGACAATCGAGAATATGGAAGCAATGGCATAAAGCACAGTCTTGCTCTTTCCCCAGATGTTGGCAGGCATAGCCTTACCCGTCCTCATCATCAGCATACGCAGAAAGAGAATCGAGAACTCTCTCCACATTATTATGATGAAAGCCCAGATAGGCATAATGCCATAACCCATAAAGCAGACAAAGAATGTAAGGTGGGAAAGCGTATCAGCAAACGGATCCATGACTTTCCCCAGATCAGTGACAAGATTGTACTTTCTTGCAATCTTGCCATCGAGAAGATCGGAAAGCTCTGCAACAGCATAGCAGACGAACATCATCACAGCAGATACTACAGATGCAGAAGGAAACTGCAGAAGCGAAATCAGATAGGATATAAAGAACACAGGCACCATAATCAGCCTGAGAACTGTCAGTTTATTAGGTACATTCATATTTTCTTCCTTATATGCAAATGCGAGCTGCCTGTCAGGATATCTTCTTACAGACTTCAAGAACTCCACTGGAACCGTATGCGCTCGGCATATGTACAGAAAGAGCCACCACAAGCAGCTTGCCTGCATTATATCATACGATTTCTCTCCATCCTATAGAGGAAACAGGGGCTATATACAATCTTTAACAAAGAGCTTTCTGCTTCCCCGCAAGACAGCAGAACAGCCCAGGAAAACCCCGGGCTGCACTCGGTCTCATATCTGAGCTTTGGTATCGATTGCTTTATGGACTTCAGCGATGAAGTCAGCTGTCTTCACACCATTGACCTGCTTTCCGCCGCGGTAACGAACAGAAACAAGATCATCAGACATCTCCTTCTCACCGATAATCAGCATATACGGAGTCTTCATCTTCTGGGCATTGCGAATCTTGGCATTCATCCTGTCTGCAGAAAGGTCTGTAACGACCCTGAAGCCTTCTGCCCTGAGTCTCTTCTCAAGAGCCTTGGAATAATCATATGCCACTTCTCCGACAGGGATGATAGCGATCTGATCAGGTGAAAGCCATGGCGGGAAAGCTCCAGCATAGTGTTCGATAAGCACACCGAAGAACCTCTCCAAAGAACCGAGAAGAGCTCTGTGAATCATGTACGGCCTCTTCTCAGTGCCATCTTTATCGACGAATGTCAGATCAAAGCGCTCTGGAAGGTTGAAATCGAACTGGACAGTCGAAAGCTGCCACTCACGACCGATGGCATCCTTCACCTTCAGGTCAATCTTCGGACCATAGAACGCACCACCGCCTTCATCGATGTCATACTTGAGACCTTCTTTCTCAACAGCCTTCTTCAGCGCAGCTGTAGCGGCTTCCCACTTCTCTGGATCTCCTACGGAGTGCTCCGGACGGGTGGAGATATATGCATGGATATCCTCGAAACCGAAGGAATGAAGCATATACATCGAGAAACGGAGAACTTCTATGATCTCATCATCCATCTGCTCCGGAGTGACAAAAAGATGTGCATCATCCTGAGTGAAACCACGCACTCTCATCAGTCCATGGAGCGCACCGGCCTTCTCATATCTGTAAACTGTTCCCAGCTCAGCCCAGCGGAACGGGAATTCACGATAGCTGTGCTTGGAATTCTTGTAGATCATGATATGGAACGGGCAGTTCATCGGTTTCACATAGTAATCAGACTTATCCATCTCCATTGGTGGATACATTGACTCTTTGTAGAAACCAAGATGGCCGGAAGTTTCCCAGAGCCAGCTGCGGCCAACATGAGGTGTATAAACCAGTTCATAGCCATTCTTATAGTGCTCTGCTCTCCAGAAATCCTCGATAGCCTGCCTGATTCTGGCTCCACGTGGATGCCAATAGACAAGACCCGGACCAGCTTCTTCATGGAGTGAGAAGAGATCAAGCTCCTTTCCAAGCTTTCTATGGTCTCTCTTCTCAATATCTGCAAGATAATCCATGTAAACTCTCAGTTCCTTCGGATTTGTCCATGCCGTACCGTAGATACGGGTAAGCATAGGATTCTTCTCGCTGCCACGCCAGTATGCGCCAGCGATTGAAAGCAATTTGAAGGCATCGGCATGCAGCTGCTTGGTGCTCTCTACATGAGGACCCCTGCAAAGATCAGTGAAAGATCCCTGGGTATAGAGGGAAACAGTCTCTCCCTCTGGAATAGCATCAACAAGCTCAAGTTTATAAGGCTGGTCTTTGAAGAACTCTTTAGCTTCTTCTCTGGAGACTTCCTTTCTCTCGAACGGGACACCGGTCTTGATGATTTCCTTCATCTTCTCCGTGATTGTCTCGAGATCCGCATCGGTTATCGGCTTCGGAAGATCGAAGTCGTAATAGAATCCATTCTCGATTGCCGGTCCGATGGCAATCTTTGTTCCAGGATAGAGCTCAAGCACAGCCTGAGCCATCACATGGGCCATTGAATGTCTGATCATTGAAAGCTTTTCATTATCTGACATAATCCTCTCCTTATAAGGAAAAAGCCTTTCCAGTCACATCCTCGCAATTTGCAAGGACGAAGCTGCAAAGGCTCCGCGGTTCCACCTTGCTTCCCCCTTTTCAGGGGACGCTCATTCATCCTTTCACGCAGGAGGCGGCATGGAATACTCGTTTCCTTTCACCCATGCAGCTCGGGAGTGGTTTTCACATCCTATCTCCAGGCGTCTCTCACCCACTTTCGCGGACGCCCTCTCAGAGGCAGAATCAGAAGCTACTCGTCTCCGTCTTAGCTGTTATCTGGATAATACAACAACAGCGAGAGAAGTATCAAGTCTTACCTGCGAGAGGAATAAGCCATGTCATAGAAGCGATCCATGACAGCAGAGACTGAATCGATGGATACAAGAGAACCATCTATCATCAGCGACCGGAGTACAACAGTACTGGCGGTATCATAGGAAGCTGTAAGCGTTGCCAGATGATTTCCATAAACAACATTCTCTTCAACGGAGACAACCCCATTACGGCCTACATTCCACTCCGCATCCGAAAGCACTGACGAATAGATAGCCCCGATCGGAAGATTTCTGTAAAATGTGTTCTTTACCTCATCAAGTGATGCAGATTCATTAGTTTTGACTCTGAAGAATAGAAAAGAAGCGACAGCCAGAACAAGAATAACGGCAGCAACAAAGAAAATCTCCACACTCTTTCCTCTTGTCCTCTCCCTGACAACAGAAGCCCCGCAATACGGGCAGCGTGAAGCTTTATCAGCAATATCATTTCCGCATTCTCTGCAACGCATAGAAAAGATGTATTACTTTCTTCGCGATACATCAATGCTTTTTCACCTCTGAAGGGCAAGAATCTTCTGCCAGACATCATCTCTGACAAAAACCCCTGTCCTATCGCTCTCTTCCCGGTTTCTCTTCATTCCTTCCCCCGGGTAATGGACACTTCCGCCATCATGCAATGGGGAGGCTCCATTTATTTCCTCAAGAGTCAGGGAAATCTTCTCTTCAATCGCAGATTTATCAGGAAACGCCTCCATTGAAATAGCAATGAAGACCTGTGATACTTCTGTCTCTATCGGCAATGCACCGACCTCTCTGGTTGTGAGCCCCCCGGAGAGAGCAGCTGCTATCAGATCGAGAGCAATAGCAACACCTGAACCCTTCCAGTACCCTGTAGGCAGGAGCTGCCGTGTCAGAAGAATCGCAGCCGGATCCCGTGTCACATTCCCATTCTCATCAATGCCGCCATCGACAGGGCAAAGCTTTCCTTCTGCCCTGTATTTCTCAAGCTTACCATAGCTGAACATGGAACAAGCGGCATCGACTATCAGAGGCGAAGCCCCATGCGGAACAGCAAGAACCACAGGATTATTGCCGATTATGACATCCCTCGACCCCCATGGAGGCATATTGGGCATGGCATTGGTCCATAGAATCGCCATACAGTTATGCCGAGTGGCCTCGATACCATAATTGCCTGCCCGGATCCAATGATTGGTATTGCGGAGTGCGACAATTCCTATCGCATGCTCCTTAGCAAGCTCAACTGCCCTCTCTGTGCAGATCCATGCATTGATGTTTCCAGGCCCCTTCTGGCCATCCCATCGTTCGACGAGCCCGATACCCTGTTCTTTCACAGCTTTCTTTGTCACATCAATAAAGCCCTGATCGATGGTCTCGACGTATTTCGGGAATCTATCAGCTCCATGCGAATGCACGCCATCCCGGGAAGCATCTGCAAAAAGACGGGCGGAAAGGAATGAATCAGACTCATCCATTCCACGTTTCCTCAGAATACCTGAGAATATGGAAACAAGTTCAGAATAAGGAATTCTCATAGAACCTCCATGCCACATCTGAAAGAGAAAGCATTCTGGCAATCTTTCCGGAGAAAAGATTATCCGGCCCCAAGCGGAACCGGATAATATGCCTATTTATTTTACGGCAGGTTTCGCAGTCTTGGCTGCATTCCTCAGCTTCAGGGCAAGTGCTGGCTTTACGATAGTACCAGGACCAGCCACACAGCCGCCTTCGCATGCCATGACTTCGACAAGATCAGCTTCCGGAGCTCTCTTCTCCCATGTCTTCATCAGGCGGACTGTCTTTTTATCGAGCCCGTTTATCGGAAGAACACGGGCATTGACTCCATCCTTATCGAAACGGGCCATGACACAGTCAGCAACACCATGAGTAATTGCGAATTCGCGGCAATCCTCAAAAGCAGCTGTATCGCCAAGGTCCTCTCCTTCCATCTCTCTGACATCAATGCCTTTGGCAACGAATACGGAAGCAAGCTCGGCAAATGTAATCACGCCGCTGATATCCTTATATCTTCTTGCAACCTCAGCCTTCTTTGCCAGACAAGGCCCGATGAACACCATCTTCGCATCAGGATACTTTTCCTTGATGATATTCACAGTGTAACCCATCGGAGAGAGTGAAGTCGAATGCCTGTCCTTAAGATAAGGAATATGCTTATAGATAAGCTCCATATAAGCTGCACAGCAGGAAGTAGTCATGAAGCCCTTTCCTTCTGTAATTTTCTCGTGCAGTTCCTCAGCCTCATTCCGTGCCGTGATCTCAGCTCCTTCTGCAACCTCAACCACATCATGGAAGCCAGCCTTCTTAATAGCAGCTTTCAGCTGTCCAAGAGTGCCTGGGAACTGCCCCTCGATCGCAGGAGCTATCATGGCAACGACCTTCTCGCCTCTCTTGAGCATCCTGAGCACAGGGAAAAGTCCTGAACGCTCTACGATAGCTCCGAAAGGACAGGAACGTACACACTTGCCGCATCCGATGCATTTATCATGCTCAATCTCTACAAAACCCTGCTCATTCTTTGTGACAGCATCTACAGGGCATGCTTCTTCACAAGGAACCGGAATATGGACAACAGCATGGAACGGACAGACTTCCATACACTTGCCGCAGCGTATACATCTGTCTTCCTGGATATGTGCCTGTCCATTGATGAATACAATAGCGTCCTTAGGGCAGTTGGACATACAAGGACGGGCAAAGCAGCCTCTGCAGCCATCGCTGATCCTGTACTGGGACTTAGGACAGCCAGAGCACCCTGTGATGATAGTAGTGAGAAGCGGTAGCGGTGGCTTATCTTCCGTCAGGACTTCCTGCATATATTCAGCAAGCGGCTTCTCTTCATCATCGTCACGTTCGATATTGATGCCAGCCAGAGCCATGATTCTGTAACGGACCATTGCTCTTTCCTTGTAGATACAGCAGCGGAAAGGCGTACGTGTCTTAGGGATAATCTCCAGCGGGAGCCTATCAGCCTGCTCAACGAGGGTGTCGTCAAAGAAGCACTTCAGAACTTCTGTGTCGATCTTCCTCTTCATAAGAGTATACTGATTGTTCAGCTCAAGCATTCTTTACAGCCTCCGCAAGGAGCTTGCAGAACATATCCTGATTCACTCCACTGTATACTTTGTCATTGATTGATACATACGGCGCGCTTCCATTGCCGACTTTGCACTCGTCAAGGCATGAGCAGCCTTCAATCTCGCATTCGGCGAGGATAGCCGGATCTACGAAATCATTGTAGAGAAGGAGATCTGCTCCTCCCTGTACAAAACAGGCTGTACCAAGGCAGATTCTGACTTTTACCTTTGACTTCTTCATTTGTATATCCTCCTATAGATATTCCTGTGAAGTTTCCTTCAGATATAATTCTTCGAGCGCTTTTCTCAGCCGCCCGATAATAGTTCTTCTGATACCGATCTCAACCGGGATATTAGGATCCTGATGAGCTTCATTTATCTTTGTTCCTACAATGAAATGAACCTGATCGCTGTCCAGCAGCATCTCCACGAACTTCTTTGCAGGGTCATTGGGAAGATCAGACGGATTTATCTTCTTCTCCAGAATCGTAGCTACACGTGAAAGCGTCAGCATTCCTTCTGTCACCAGATCGATTCCCTCCATCTTCGAGGCGGGAGGAACATCCTTCGACCACGATGAAAGATCGAGTGTCAGCTTTTTACCGAAAAGCCTTGAGACAATCTGGGCGGTAGTTCCACCGGAGACAATCTTCTTACCATCGAATGCTTTTATTTTCTCACCAAGAACCTCATCAGCTTCTTTCGTGAAAGGCGGACCGGTGACTATCAGGAGGCGTCGAGGCTTTCTGATATAAACAACAACGCATGTTATATCATCCTTGGCGGCAAGGCCATCGAGAGAACAGGCTTTTTGGACAATGGCTCTGGAAAGCTCACGGGATGAGATATCCTCATCTTTGGCAATCTCCTCCGATATGAACTTTCTAACTCCATCAAGTCTCCATCCTAATGGAAGGCTCTTGCCAAGTCCTGACTGGGTGACCCCATCGGAGAACATCACAAGACGGTCGCCGAATCCCAGTTTGAATACAGAATGGGCAATGACCTCTTTCTTGAATGCACCTTCCCTCTGAAGCTCTGTCCGGCTTCTCTCCCAGGATACAGGCTCAGGACCTGAGAAACGAAGAGATGGAGGATTATCATATTCGACGAGGTTGACAGCAATATCCTCCATATCCTCCTTGTAGCGGATATCGGCAATAGTGAATGTGGAGTAGCTGATTTTCCTCTCCTTACAGACAGGAAGCGTATCCATGATGATCTTCGCAGAGTGGCTGAGATCTATCGGCGAAAAAGAAAGGCGGTGCGCCATATGTGCAGTCAGAGATGCCAGAACATTGGCTTTCACTCCGCTTCCAAGCCCATCAGAAAGCGTTGACACTATCTGATTGTTCTCCGGGTTGCGCGAGAGAAGGAAGACATCGCCTCCGATTTTCTGTCCATGCTTGTAGATCTGTGCATAATCCACATCTATGAAGATATTATTCATGACAGATCACCATCCTCATCCTCACGGAAATCACTCTCCCCCTCTCCCGTTCCATGCACGCTGAATGCATCGATGAGGGAGTTGAGCATAATCTCAGTCTCGGCTGCATTCTCTCCAAGAAGAGAAGCTATCTGCTGTACAGTCTCCAATGACTTCTGGATGACATCCTCAGCCTTCTTGACGACTGTCTCACGGCGTATTGTCGGCGTTGTGATGTCCTCGAACATCGCACCAAGCAATCTCTTGCTTTCAACGAGGAAGAATGTGATACGGAGATACTTATCTTTGAAGTGGACCCTGTACTGCCCCGGATGTGTGAGATAGAACTGATCGCGGAATTTCTCTGCAAATGGAACAAAACGCTCCAGAGGCAACCCCTTCACCATCTGCAGTATGCCCTGATCCACAAAACCTTCTTCCATATCACCGAAGAACTCGAGGAAGCGGACATTGCAATCAGCAATCTGCAGGTCAGAATCTACAATCACGACACCATTGGGAATTGTCCGCAGAAGCACATCGACCTTGCTCTCAGCTTCCTTGCGCATCTTCGTAACGCACATCTCAGCCTCTGCCATACCTTCGAGATAAGCAATAGCCATCTCACGGCATGTATTGTAACCACAGCCTCCGCAGTTAAGCTCATCCGCTTTCGTGAGCTTGCCAAGCTCTACAAGAGCCCTCTTGATATCATCTTCACTGTGTTTCTCTCTGAATTCTGTGCTGACCTTCGGTCCTTCATTATGAAGAAGGCCATATCCTTTCTCCAGCAGAAGACGTGCAAACTTCTCATCTCCTTTGAAGAGATCCTGCTCCTTCAGGCGTTTTGCCGTATAGCTGGAAGATGCTCTCTTTCGCTCTGTCATGGAAACAGTATCAGTAGAAGCTGGCCCGTTTATGCATCCACCCTCGCATGAAAGAAGCTCCAAGAATGGAAGCGGGAACTCCTTCTCTCCCAGTGCAGACATCACCTGATCGATACCTGAAAAAGCCAATGCCTCGATTCCGAATGGCTTACCGCTCCACAGAGCAGAGGAAGCAATCTGTCCTCCTTCTATTGGATAGATGGTTGAAACACCGGCTTTAGCAGGGAAGAAATCAACATCCTCAGCCTCAATTGAAGATAAATCGATGCCGCTTTCATCAAGCCATGCTCTCAGTTCTTTGAAAGTGATGACGAAATCAGGATAGCCCGGAGTCGTATCTGCCTCCACCTTCTTGGCAATACAAGGGCCAATGAAGCAGATGGCAAAATCCTCATTGTAGATATGCCTCAGATATGCTGAATGCGTCTGCAGCGGAGATGGCACTGGTGCCAGGCGCGAGACATGCTCCGGATAATATTTCTTCACAAGTTCCACGACAGAAGGACAAGCTGTTCCGATGAAAGGGACATTCCCATCATGTTCTGAAGCGTAGATATCGAGAGCCTGTGATACCAGAGCAGCCCCGATAGCTGTCTCTGAGACTCCCCAGAAACCAAGCTTCTTCAGTGCAGTCAGAAGCTCTTTCTCATAACCATGGAATTCTGAAGCATATGAGGGTGCCAGAGAACAGAAAACCTTACGCCCGGTAGAGAGCGCAAGCTGAACCCTGTCCCTGTCATCTCTGACTTTCTTGGCACTGTTCGGACAGACATGAACACAACGGCCACAGTAGATACAGCGGTCCTTTATGATCATTGCATGGCCTTCTTTGATCTGGATAGCCTTCACAGGACAGGATCTGACACATTTATAACAGTCACGGCAGCTGGTGACTTCAGTATAGATCGGATTCTGCATCCTATGCCTCCAGTGCCTTTCTGATCAGATCGAAAACCGCATCAGGATCGGAAATACCGGAATACTCCTCATCTCCTATTGTAATGTGCGGTCCGCTATTGCATTTTCCCAGACAGAGATGCCCCTCAAGCTCAATCCTGTCTGCAAGCCCATTCTGTTCAACCAGCTCTTCGAGGCTCATAAGGATAGTACTGTTACCTCTGGCAAAACAGCTAGATCCCATACAGAGCTCTACTCTGAGCTTCTCCTTTCCTGCCATAAACGCTCCTCAGTCATATATGAGACTATCCGAAGAATTAAGGTAAGTCAATAAAATGATTAGGTGGCTATAATTAGCTCAATAAAAAACTATAAAACGACACTTAAAACAACGATATGATGAGTTAATGTGAAAGAGCGAACATCAAATGTCAAAAACAGCATCAAAATACATCATTCTCTTCATTGCATTCTGTCTCTTCACGGTATTTTCGTCTCAGCATAACCGAAAGAACGGCAAAGGAAGCCGCCAGATCAGTCCGCTGCATTACCACATCTTCAGGTACTTTCAGATTTTTAGGTGCAAAATTCCAGATTCCTCTGATTCCGCATTTGACAAGCATATCCGCAGTTGCCTGTGCCTGGTTGGCAGGAACCGCGATAACTGCAATAGTGACTCTATTGCTTTTGATGTATTGATTGATCGTATCCACAGGCAGCACTTCCAGACCACCGATTCTGGTCCCGATCTTCCTCGGATCCTTATCGAAGACAGCTACAATCTTCAGACCATAAGCGGAAAAGCCATTATAAGCGGCAATGGCAGAACCGAGATTTCCTGCCCCTACTATCAGAGCTTCCGTAGAATTATCCCATCCAAGAGAGTGCGTAATGGCAACAATAAGCTCTTCAACTGAGAACCCGATCTTCGGCTTTCCTTCTATCCCTGAACTCGCCAGATCCTTCCTTACCTGAATAGATGTAAGCCCCAGTTCCGAAGCAAGCTGCGTTGCACTGATATTCTTAACTCCCATCTCTCTGGACTGCATCAGAATCCTAAGGTATGAAGGGAATCTCCTGATTGATGGAAGGGGAATCCTAGCCTCAGCCATCCAAAAGCCTCCTTTCTATGCTTTTGATGAGAGTATCAGGACAAGAAGCCCCTGCTGTCAATCCAATGGTACCGAAAGAAAAGACTTCAGCAGGAACTGAATGAGGAGAGGAAACAAGGAAAGAAGGCTTACCAGCTCTCCTCCCTTCTTCCACAAGCTCTCCCGTATTCCTGGAATTCGCATCTCCGCAGACGACAAGAGCCTCGACTCTGGGAAGTAAGGTTTTCAGAGCCTCTCTCCGTTCCACGGAAGCGTGGCAGATGGTATTGAGATAGCTGATTGATATCCCCAGTTCTTCAGCTTTTGCCCTTATTCTTTCCAGAAGCGGAAGTGAGAAGGTCGTCTGCACAACTGCATCGTAGACGGCAGAATTATCAAGCTTCTGCAGATCCTCCTCACTCTCAACAAGAACGGAATCATGTCCTGATCCCATAAGAGCAGTCACCTCGCTATGGCCTGAAACACCGATGACGATTGTCTTATGTCTGCTTTCTCTGAGAAGACGCTGGCTCCGGAGTACCACAGGACAGGTCGCATCGGCAATCTCCAGCCCGCTCTTCCCCAGATCAGCACGGAGACTGTCAGGAACGCCATGAGCTCTGATCACAACAATACCGGGTGCTTCGATTTCATCAGCCGGAACCACAGCTAGCCCATGTTCCTTCAACTCGCCCATCACCATATCATTGTGGACTATATCGCCAAGAGCATAGCAGGGTATGGAAAGAGAAGAAGCTCTGCAGAGTGCAGATTCCGCTGTATCAACAGCGGCTCTGACACCCTTGCAGAATCCATAGCAGTCAGCGTAGATGATTCTCATCAGACTAATGAATACTCCTCTTCATCCTTCTTCTCTTTCTCAACATCGACAGGCATCAGGCGATTGAAATAATGAAGGAAAGCCGGGGCAAGGAAATTCGAGGAATAAGCTCCCGCGATAATACCCCAGGTGAGATTAATAGCAAATGCCTGGATATCACCAGAACCGAAGACAGCGAGAGGAACAATGGCAACGAGCGTGGTAAGGCTCGTCATCACAGTCCTTGTGAGCGACTGGCGGACAGAGAGTGCGATAATCGCATCTACATCTTTACTGATGCTTTTGTCATTTTTAATGTTCTCCCTGACTCTATCGAAGATGACTATCGTATTATTGATGGAATATCCGATGATAGTCAGCACAGCCGCCACAGTAGTGGCAGAAACCTCAAGACGGAAGATAAGAATGAATGACAGCATTGCCAGAACATCATGGAAGAGTGCGATGATTGAAGAGACCGCATAGGCAAAACGGAAGCGGATTGCCACATACAGCAGGATAAGCACCAATGCTATCGCAAGACCGATAAGTGAATCCCTGAACAGAGAAGAAGAGAATTTCGGACCAACGAAATCCGATTGCATGACGACTATATTCTCTGCCCCGAATGCAGCGGCGAGAAGATTATTCACCTTTGCTTCCGCACTGTTCTGGCTCTCATTCTCCCCGACAGTCATCTTTACCTGATAAATTCCTTCATTCTTATCGCCTACGGTCTGAACATTGACACTTCCAAGTCCCGAAAGAGCCTCTCTGATATCCTCGATTGTGACATCAACAGTATCTGTACTGAAATTGACTCTGAATGGAGAAGAGGAAAGGCGAGATGGATAACCGAACCCTGAAACAAGGTTTGCTGTCTTCTGTTCCGATACAACAGCAGTCTCTACCCCGTACTTCTCCATAGCCGCTGCAACATCGGAAGAAGATGGATAGTCGGAGGCATTGAAAGAAAAGCTTCTCACACCTTCTGAACCGCGCAAGGTAAGCACCAGAGAACCATCTTCAACGGAGAGGACAGCACTCTCAGGGCCAGTGTAAGTCACAGTGAACCCCAATGGAGCAATCTGCACTCTTTCAGAGTACCCTGAACCGAAATCGATACCTGTATTGAAGCCAAGCACGAAAAAGAGAACAATTCCGACAAGGATGAATATACCTGAGACAGCCATAGCGAGGTAGCGCCACCTCAAGACATCAAAAGCTCTTCTCATCTTTTCCTCCAGGACATCCTGACGCTTCTTCCATCTTCTGTCACGAAGAAATCAAAAAGAAGGTGCGAAACGAAAAGTGATGTGAAAAGTGAACAGGCGACACCGATTGCCAGAGTATTAGCAAAACCCTTCACAGTGCTTGAACCGAAGACGGAGAGCACAATAGCGGCAATGATTGTCGTCACATTAGAATCCATGATGGTCCAGAAAGCACGGCCAAAGCCAAGGCGAACTGCATCGAAAGAGCTCATGCCATTCCTCATCTCTTCCTTGATCCTCTCATAGATGATGACGTTGGCATCTATTGCCATACCCAGCGTAAGCACAAGGCCTGCTATCGAAGAGAGAGTAAGAGTGAAGTGAAGCGATGAAAGGACAGCAACCATCATCACGAGATTCAGAAGCAGAGCGGCATCTGCAATCAGGCCTGCACCTAGTCCATAGTAGACAACCATGCAGATAATGACCAATAGGAATCCTGCAGCAATAGCTTTCATTGCAACAGAAACAGAATCATCACCAAGTGTTGCTCCTACTCCCTGCTCAGAAACAGCAGTGAGCGCAATAGGAAGAGAGGCTGTGCGGAGTGTCACAGCAAGCGACCTTGCCTCTTCTTCTGTAAAGGAACCGGAGAGCTGCACATCGCCAGAGATTGCATCGTTTATCGTAGCCACGCTCTTGACGCGGCCATCCATCAGCACAGCAAGCTGATCCCCGATATGGCGTGATGTGAAATCATAAAAAAGCGAGGCACCTTCAGCATCCAGATGGAAGTCTACGACAGGCCGTCCTGTCCTGCCATCGGTATCGGTACGGGCAGATGTCAGATGGACACCATCAACAACGACATCGCTGTCCAGCACGACAAACTGCTGAAGCTCATCGATGCCATATTCATCCTCAATGTAGTAACCGGCAACGATGTATCCTGAAGGAATGTAGTCCGGAATGATAATCTCACCGTTCTCATCAAAAGCGCGGGAGAGATTATCAAGATAATCCCTGTTGACGCGCTGCGTCAGTGCAGTATCGACAAGATGGAACGTCAGAGAACCTCTGCCCATCAGGAATGAATCAACTCTCTCAGGATCTGTCTCACCAGGAACTTCCACCACAATCTGATCAGAACCCTGCAGCCTTATGTCAGGTTCGGAGACACCGAACTGATCGATACGGGAAGTAAGAATCTCTATGTCCTCCTGCAGGAGTGCAGTAAGCTCAGCTCCGCCAGGCACTTCCCCATCATGGGACTCAGCATAAGAAGCAGTATCTGCTTCCAGCACAACAGACATACCGCCTCTCAGGTCAAGCCCAAGCTGCAGGACATTGCCGGAAAGTCTCTTGGCCTCCAGAAGCTCATCCCTGTAGTAGCTTTCAATAGTCTCAAACAACGCACTCTCTGTGGGGAAAGCTGAAAGAAGCGAATAGACTGTCCACTCCGCAGGCTTCTCACCACCATTTTTCTTTATCTGGTCTTCTGCCGCATCGATGAGATATGCGAACTCCTCTGGAACAGTACTATTGCGGTCTTCCTGCAACAAAGAAGTGAGGGCATGGACACCTCTCGATGCCTGCCCTCTTGCATAATCACGGATGCTTTCATTGCTGCCAGCTGCCGCGTCCTTGACAGTCTGCGGTACAAAGAAGTACCAGCGGATTGTAGGCGACAGGAGCAGAGCAGCAACAACTATGACGAGCAAAACCAGAAGCACACGCCCTGTCTTTTTCACGTCTTATTCGTCCTTTTTCTCAGTCTCCGCGCTGTCTTTTGCTCCGATAACACCAGCCTCGCCATTGTTCTCAGCAGCTTTTACTTCTTCCGTCTTGTTCTCCTCTGCCTTTGCTTCCACCTTCTTAGGGGCAGTCTTTGCAGCATCCTTGTTAACTACAGAAGAGATAGCACTCTTAGAGAACTCAATGCGTGCAGAATCATCAACTTTGACGACAACTGTCTGATCCTTGACAGTAACAATCGTTCCATGAATACCACCGATAGTAACAACCCTATCGCCCTTCTTCATGGCAGCAAGCATAGCCTTAGTCTCCTTATCCCTCTTCTTCTGAGGTCTGATGATAAGGAAATAGAAAATAAGAATTATGAGTACGAATGTAATGATAGTAGTAGTCATCTGACCCTGCATTTCTTTTCAACCTCTCAGTACGTAATACCCGAAAAGTAGCATCTAAGAACAACTACCGTCAAGGCAAAGCAGAATGCAGCCGAAATAATGAAGGTAAGACTGGGGTGTTCATACTTTTATTTCTTCCGGAATATCTGACAGCATCAGTCCAGATATGAAAACAAGCAATAAAACAACAAACAAGGAAAATTGCAAATACCTCACCTGATTTTCTTAAACTAATTACTAAGAAGTTGTACATTACTACCGGAGGGAAAAATGAAATCAATCAACAAGTCGATTAAATCTTCCGGTAGGACATTACTAAAAAATGGGATATTTGCCTTAATTATGGGGGGGGGTATTAATTAGTTGCAGTCCTCTCTCTAATCTGGTTTTATTGCCACCGACAAACCTAGAAACTCAGGAAGATCCAGAAATAGAGCAAATGCAGAAACATACTGCAAATGTCATATGGTACTTAGGTAATTATTTAAACGAGAAAATCACCAATATCCTAAGTGAAGTTTCTGTAGCAGGATTTGTACCTGCGACTTTAACTTTCTCCGAAAACGAAATAAATCTCGATTTAAAGCGTAACACTGCCCTCTTAGATTTTGAAGAATACGAAATCGGCACGGGAACACTGCACATAACTATCTTCGGAGAAAAAACAGCAGACAATACGTATGTATGCTCCAAGTACGCAGTAAGCACAACAGATCCAATTGTTGTAACAAACGGTTCAGGAGAAGCTGTTCCATATACAGTCACTGTCCCCGAAACACCGATTACGGGACAAATTATAGATGGATATTGGCCTACAGCTACAGGTTTCTCAGATTTCACATTATTCACTTCAGGAACCACAATCACCGCAAATGGTCAGCCTGTTGATATCTCTGAGTATCTTTCAAAAGGAAGTATCTTTGACAGCGGGAACGGAAAGTCAGAAGAAACTGCTTATGCAATAAGCAATGCAGAACAACTTGTTTCAATGTTCTCCTCCCCTGCTGGTACTTATTTCCAGTTAAGTAATGATATCTCGATAGATAACTCCGGAAATCTTGGTTATCTTAACGGTAATCTTGACGGCAATGGCCATACAATCATTCTAGTTGGTGATAGCAGTGATGATGAATTAGATTATTCTCCAAATCTCTTTACATCATTGAGAAGCAATGCTTCTATCAAAAACATAACATTTGATTTCGGGAACTCCGGAAATGTAAAAACTCTGATTGCCTGTACATCAGGTCCTGTAACACTGGAAAATGTAAGAATTGAAGGTACAATCATTGCAGACGGCAATAACATAGCACCATTTATCGGTAATATTGGGTTTAGCAATGATGTTGGAGGAGAAGGTGTTGGAATAACAGAAACAGAAATCCTTCTTAAGAACTGTACCAATGCTGTAGATATAATAGATTCAACTGGAACCCATTGGGGAATCAGTCCGTTTATTGGTGGCAATATTATTTCGTTATCCGGTGCAACAAATAAAATTAAAATAACACTGGAGAACTGCAAGAATGAAGGTACAATCACTGGCGGTGAAGTCGGATGGGCAGTTGGCAATGGAAGCAATCTGGAAAAAATAAGTTCCTTTACCATGACAGGATGTTCCAATATCAATGGCGGTTCTGTAACTGGTTATATCAAAGCAGGTGATATCTCCGATGATGGAAGCAAAGATGTTTATACAAATGCCAACTTCACTGTCACTGATTCTGCAAACCTTGTAACAAATAAATCAGACTTAGTTACTACCAGCAGCTTTACCTACAAAGAAGATGGAACATTGAAATACACAATTGATTCTAGTCTTCTGAATGAAGTATATCAGGCAGAAATCATTGCAAGATATTCTCTGGTCACTTATGTTGGGACATCTGCTACAAGCAGTACCAAAATCGGGGAGATGAATAACCTAGAAACATCAGATACTGTAAAACTTAACACAATTACTGGAATTACAAGTAAACATCCAGAAATTGGTGATGTCTCCAAGAATCAGACTGGAGATATAATTACAGTAGGTAATGAGCAATATGTTTACATAGCCTCCCCTTTTGACCCATCATGGGCATATTTCATAACAACAAAAGACAACAATACAGGTACCCCATCTACAGTTTTCATGGTCCTTCGTAATCAGAATGATGAAATAATTGCTGTAATTCAGGGATCAAAAGCGTAACTCACATATGTGGCTGGATTTACATTCAGCCACATATTTTTTCAGATCTATAATTTTCATAGGGAAGCATCTTTTACCATTTTGACGACAGCTCCTTATAATAAGGAACAATATCCTCATAGCTTCCGTCTTTCTTCCTGAAGCCCCCTTTGATTGTCCCAAGAGGAATGAATCCTAAATTCTCATATAAGTGACGGGCATGGATATTGGTGCTGACAACCGCATTGAACTGCAGGATACGGAATCCTTTTTCTCTCGCCTGGACAAGGGAATCTATGACAAGAGCCTCTCCGATATGCTTCCCTCTCTCTGCACGCAGGACTGCGTAGCTGGCATTAGCTATATGACCGCAGCGACCGACATTGTTCGGATGAAGAATATAGAGCCCGGTTATCCTTCCATTCTCCACTGCAACGGAAGAGAGCGTCTGAGAAGAGAAGAATGAGGCAGCTTCCTCTTTGCTGAGAGGATTTTCCTGAGGAAACGCATTTCCTTCTTCTACGACTTCATTCCAGATTTCCACCATCTGCGGGATATCTTCCTCCCTATATGCTCTGATTTCCATAATAACCCCTCTGAAAACGACAAAAGCGGCAAAGCAAACGCCCTGCCGCCTTTTCTCAATGATGTCTGATTACATCATTCCTCCACCCATACCCGGGTTTGCTGGAACTGCTGGCTCCTTTGAAGGAATATCTGTGATAGCACATTCTGTTGTGAGAATGAGAGATGCGATGGATGCTGCATTCTGAAGAGCTGATCTTGTAACCTTCACAGGATCAATGATTCCGCTCTCAACCATGTTTACCCACTGCATTGCATTAGCATCGAAGCCAACACCAGCTTTCTCCTTCTTGCATGTATCTGCAATGATGGATCCATCGACACCGGCATTCTCTGCAATCTGTCTGATAGGCTCCTCGAGTGCGCGGATGACAATCTTGTAACCGACCTTCTCTTCCTCTGTAAGAGCAGAAAGATCTGTCTTCTGAAGCTGATTTACAGCCTGAACAAGAGCAACACCGCCACCAGGGATTACACCCTCTTCAATAGCAGCACGAGTTGCGCTGAGGGCATCTTCGACTCTATGCTTCTTCTCTTTGAGCTCAACTTCTGTAGCAGCACCGACATTGACAACTGCAACACCGCCAGCGAGCTTAGCAAGTCTCTCCTGAAGCTTCTCTCTGTCATAGTCTGATGTGCAATCCTCGATCTGCATCTTGATCTGAGCAATCCTGTCACGGATAGCCTCTGAAGAACCGGCTCCATTGATGATAGTCGTATTCTCCTTCTCTACCTTTACGCTCTTTGCTCTTCCAAGCATTGTGAGATCTGCATTCTCAAGCTTCATGCCAAGCTCTTCTGTAATGACCTGGCCACCTGTGAGAATTGCGATATCCTCAAGCATTGCCTTTCTTCTGTCACCGAATCCTGGTGCCTTCACAGCAACAACATTGAGAGTTCCTCTTACTGCATTGAGAACGAGTGTTGCAAGAGCTTCGCCATCAACATCCTCTGCGATGATGAGAAGAGGCTTGCCGGACTGTGCGACTTTCTCAAGAACAGGAAGAAGATCCTTCATTGCGGAAATCTTCTTGTCGTAGATGAGGATGTAAGGATTGTCGAGGACAGCTGTCATGGTATCTCTGTTGTTGCAGAAATAAGCGGAAAGATAACCGCGGTCGAACTGCATACCTTCTACGAAATCAACAGTTGTCTCGATAGTCTTGGACTCCTCTACTGTGATGACTCCATCCTTGCCGACCTTGTCCATTGCGTTGGCAATCTCATCACCGATTGTCCTGTCGTTGTTTGCGGAGATGGAAGCGACCTGTGCAATCTCTTCCTTATCCTGAATCATCTTTGCCTGTCCCTTAATGCAGCTGACAGCATCCTGGACAGCCTTATCGATACCTTTCTTGATTCCCATCGGGCTGACACCAGCAGCGACGCTCTTCATTCCTTCCTTGGTGATGGACCATGCAAGGACAGTTGCTGTTGTTGTTCCGTCTCCAGCAACATCATTTGTCTTTGATGCAACTTCTTTGAGGAGCTGTGCTCCCATGTTCTCAAACGGATCATCAAGCTCGATCTCACGTGCTACGGAAACACCATCCTTTGTTACTGTAGGTGCACCATATTTCTTATCGAGAAGGACAAGTCTTCCCTTTGGACCGAGAGTAGTCATAACTGCCTTGGAAATCTTCTCCACACCATTTACAAGAGACTTTCTAGCCTCTTCATTGAACTGAAGCTGCTTTGCCATATCTATGTATCTCCTTATTCAATCTTCATTGCAGAATAAAAACTGCCAACAGATAAGATATAAACAAACAGCAAAACCGACAAGAGCATTAAAGAACAAGACTCATGACAGACGAGATGGAGAATGCTAAAAGCCCTGAAAGGAAGTTCACTGCATCGTTGTCGATCCATCTTATTCCTCTTGTCCTTTCATTCTTCTCCCCATTCTCGTATTCCTCTTCTGTCAGTGTTCCATCTTTTCTTCTATATGCTGCCTGAAGTGTTGCGCCCAGGAATGAATCAAAAACAGAACCGAGAAAACCTGATGAAGCGATAATCACGAGAGAAGAGAAAGAACAGCCGAATGTTCCCATGAAAAGCAGTGCGATGACAAAAGAAGAGATGGCGCCTGCAGCCAGCCCCAGAACCGTAACACCCCCCGATATCCCCTTCGGGACACGTGTCAGCGTAACAATGGACACAGGATCCTGATGGCTGAGAGAACCAATCTCTCCAGATAACGTATCAGCCTCTGCCTCAGCTATGCATGAGGCAAATGCAATAAGAAAGGCCTCCTGATAGAGAGACAGATGGGAAAGAATAAGAGCGATAGCAGCAGGAGCACCGTTTGCCACAACCTGGGCCAGTCTTCTGCCTTTCCGTTCTTTATCAGGATGGATAATGTGGCTTATAGCGGAAGATGAAAGAAAGAAGAACAAAAAGAGAACCAGTCCCGAGACAGAGCCCAGATACATCACGATAAAACCCAGTACAGCAGCAGCGAGTATGCCGCTTTTTGTCAGGAATCTCATTTTCCATGCAATCAGGGCAGATACTCCCATCACCAGCAGAATCAATATTATTCTCAACGGAAAAGGAAGAGATAGTAGAAGCGAATCCAGAAAAAGCGTCCAGGATCTCATAGCACCTCCGCAAGTACAGCCGCAGCAACCGGAACAGTGAAGTTATCAAAGCCTGATGGTGTTATAGCTTCAATGGAACTGACACAGACTGCAGATAATATGCATAAATACCAGGGAAGCGATGAGAATGCCAGAAAGACAAATGCAGTAACCACAGCCATGCAGAGAGACCCCGCAAATGTCTTCTTTCCGCCCTTCCCTTTTTCAAAACACATCCCGGCAAGAGCTGCAGAGCCATCTCCCAATCCCATGGACAGCACACCTGTTATGATAGCAGCTTGCGATAACAGATCTCCGCTTCCCGCTATAAGCAGCAAAAGCATGGAAAGAGGATAGAGCACAAGGCCGAGAATCCTTCCTCCACCGAGTTTTCCAAGTATCAAATTGACAATGATGAAGACAACCGGACCTGTGAACCTCAGCAATGGAGACTCTATCAGCATCACAGGAAAGACTGTAAAGGATACTGCTATGTGGACAAACTTCCTTGTACCTTCTTCAGAAAGAAAACGGCGAAGGACAAAAGAAAACAGCAGAATGATAACAACATAAAGGAATGTGAGGAAAAGCAGAGGGAAATCGTTCACCAGCTTCTGCCTCCTCCTCCGGAAAACCCACCGCCGGAGAAACCTGAAGAACCTCTTGCTGTCCGTGCACCGCCCCTCGCCTGATTCTGCGGAGCAATCGTAGATGAATAGATCCTGTCCCAGCGCCGGCCGAAGCCTGCAATGAAAAAGCAATCTCCAGAACCAGAATACCAGTGAGGAGGTGCTACATAAAAATCCTCGAACTTGGCAGTCCAGCTCTCATCAATCCCCAGTGCCATGGCATAGGAAAGCACGTGATAAAAATACTCCGGATCACTGGCTGCCAGCTTCTCAATCCTCTCCTTTTCGACTTTATCAATGAATTCACGATAACCAAGAATCTCAGAAAGCTCTCTCTCAAGGAAAGCACTTCGCCGGCTGATTGCGACAGCAAAAGACAGCGACACAAGAAGAGAGAGCAGGAAGACAGAAGTCTCAATCAAAGCAAAGGGCACAGACACAGCTGAAGATGAGAGTGCTGTTGTTATGAAAACTGTCAGGAAGACCAGCATGAAAACAGCTGGCATGAAGAATCTGAGGCTGAAGCCACTGCTTCTCATCCTGCGTTCTGCGTCTGTGGCAGCTTTCTGAAAAGAAAAATAAGCCATAAGGGAAGGAATCAGGACAAACAGCGTCATGAATCCTGGGAAAACCAATGTTGTTGCAACAGCATTCAGGACAACCGGGATGACAAGAAGTTTCGACACAAGCTTTCTCAGGCTGGCAGACTCCGGAGTTGCAAGGGCCTTATCCCCTGTATAAGAAGCTTCCAGGCTTCTGCGGACAGAGCAGAGCTTTGCAGGAAAGCCGCTCGCTCTCAGCGTTCTGGCATCCACGGTGGAGGAAGAAGAAAAGAAAGCCTGGAAAAGCTGTTTTTCAGAGTCCGGAACAGTATCAGGAATCTCTGAAAGTTTAGTGATGGCAAAATCATGCTTTTCATCTTCGCTGATTGATATCAAGCCTCTGTCTGCCCAGTAAATGAGCATACTGGAGACAGCACTGTTCTCAAAACCACCGTTATACAGGAATCCGGTTTCCATCGGATTCAGGCCCTCAGGCGGATCAAAGCGCACAGGGAATATGAGCTTCTCATCCCGTCCCTTCCTGTACCAGATCACAGCAGTTGCTGTGACCATACAAAGAGAGAGGATCAAAGAAATGGAAAACGAAAGAAGCAGCGGGTTGAAAGGAGTATCAGCTTCATTGAAATAACCCTCCTCCATCTCTACTCTTATCGTGATGCCATAGCCATATGGCAAGTTCTGATAGTTCCCGCTGATGGTCCTCCCATCTTCAGAAAGAACAAATGGCAATAGTGAATCAGACCCATATGGACCATATGTAAGATGGATGTTTCCGGAAGCAACAGGGTATGGAAGAGACAGAGAGAAAGAAACGCTGTCCATACCCGATTCCCAGGCCTCAGGGGTGACTATATTGTAAAAGACCTCATCATAATCTGGATAGCTGTCACCACCGAGGGAATAATCATATTCAATTGAATAATCATAAGGTCCACCTGTCAGAAGGTGCTCCATGTCCCCGAAACGGAGCGTGATATAATCCCTATCCCGTTCGATTGCAGCCTGAGGAGATGTGACGATGTTCTCAACCCCGGCACGGAGTGTTCCAAAACGATACTGGATATCACGGAGAAAACCATGCGATGGTGTTGTATATTCCAGCGTTATCTCCTCCCTGATATGCATATCTCTCGCACTATCAACGGAAATATCCACATGATAGCTAGTGATATCAGCTCTGGCAGCAAGCTGGAAAAGCGGGAGGAGAAGCAGGAAGAGAAGGAAAGCTCTCCTCATCAGAACCTCACGCTGACCCTTTCTCTGTCAATCTCATTGATCTCAATATAGTTCCTCTTGCCGAAATGGAAGAGAGAAGCAATCAGAGAAGAAGGGAAAACCATGATTCTGTCATTATATTCCCTGACAACAGCATTGTAGTACTTCCGGGCATTTGCGAGTGTGGCTTCAAGTCTGGCAAGTTCCTCCTGCAGATCAATGAAATTCTGGTTGGCTTTCAGATCCGGATAGTTCTCAGCCACTGCGAACAAGTTATTCAACGCACCTGAAAGCTCTCCTTCCGCTTTTATTCTCTCAGCCCCTTCAAGCGATGAAGCTCTGTTGCGTGCTTTTATGACACTATCGAGTGTCTCCTCCTCATGCACAGCGTATCCTTTCACTGTCTCTACAAGATTTGGAATGAGGTCCGCTCTCTCTTTCAGATGGGCATCGATTCCAGCTTCCGCCTCATCGCCTTTATTCCTGAGTTTCACCAGTGAGTTATATGATGAAACAGCCCATAGAAGGATAATTGCCACAACAAGAAGGATGATAAGAACGACCATGAATTGCCTCCGCTCTAATAATACTTTGTACCATACTTACCCGAACAGCGAAAATATCGATTGCAAGCTTATCCTCAAAGGGTTAATATTGCATAGATATTGCATACTTATGCATTTTTTCAGGAGAACAGATGAAAGAACGTCATAATCGTTTAACAGTTGTCAAAGAGCTGATCAGAAATAACAGAATAGATAACCAGGATACTCTTCTGGAACTGCTGAAGAAGGAAGGCTACAACGTAACACAGGCAACACTGTCGAGGGATCTCAAGATGCTCAAGGTCGGGAAAATCTCCGACGGATGGTCCGGCTATTATTATACCCTTCCTGAAAGCGACCTTGTCAGCGAATCTGAGAAAAGCTACATACAGGACGTAAGAAGAGGTATAATCTCGATAGAGTTCTCTGGAAACTTCGGGGTGATCAAGACAAGACCTGGACATGCCAACAGCGTAGGCTTTGCACTGGATGTGCTGGCTCTTCCCGAGATTCTCGGAACCGTCGCGGGAGATGATACGATTTTCGTCATTCTCCGCGAAGGAATGACAAAAGAAGATCTTCTGGACAGCTTCAATGCCAGAATACCTGAGATAAAGGAGTGAGAGATGGAATACATCAATCTGGACAAGACAAAGGGATACAAAGCTCTTCTTGAAGCAAAGAAGAACACTGTAAAGGAGCTTCTTACACCGGAGCGTGTAAAAACACATGATATCAGGCTCGGAGGCGGACTGAGATACAACTGGGCAGCCATGCCTCTTTCCGATGAGACTGTAAGCCTGCTGCAATCACTTTCAGATGAGATTGATACAATCGGCAAATACAAGGAACTGCTGTCAGGTGCAATGATGAATACCGGCGAGAAGCGCCTCGTTCTTCATCAGCTCACCAGAGGCAACGTTCTGGGGACAAAAATCGTCGCTGACGGTGAAGACAAGGACGAATTCTACAAAGGAGAACTCGAAAGAATCAAAGAGTTCTCAGAGAGCGTCAGAAGCGGGAAGATCACGGGTTCCACAGGCAAAGCTTTCACAACTGTATGCCAGATTGGCATCGGCGGCTCAGATCTGGGACCAAGAGCTCTCTATCTGGCACTCAAGGGCTGGGCAGATGGAAACGGTGTGAAACAGCTCAAAGGTGAATTCATCTCCAACGTAGACCCGGACGATGCCGCAGCTGTAATCGAACACCTGGATTTCGAGACAACACTCTTCATCCTTGTTTCAAAAAGCGGCACAACACAGGAGACACTCACAAACAGGGATCTGGTTCTGGAGACTCTGAAGAAATCACCGATCAAGGGATTCGATCCATCAAAGCACATGGTCGCTGTAACAAGCAAGACATCTCCTCTTGCCTCCGACAGTTCAATGCTTGCCGTCTTCTTCATGGATGATTACATCGGCGGTCGCTATTCCTCCACATCAGGTGTCGGCGGAGTCGTTCTTTCCCTTGCTTATGGATTTGATACATTCCGTGCCCTTCTCGATGGAGCACATGAGGAAGACGTTCTCTCCACAGAGAAGGATATCACAAAGAATGGCGCGCTGATGGATGCACTTGCAGGTTTCTATCTAAGGAACATCGCAGGATACCCTGCAACGGCAATACTTCCATACTCACAGGCACTTTCCCGCTTCCCTGCTCATCTCCAGCAGCTCGATATGGAATCAAACGGAAAGCATGTGAACAGAAACGGCGAGAAGATTTCATATCCTACAGGACCTGTCATCTTCGGCGAGCCGGGAACAAACGGCCAGCATTCATTCTACCAGCTCCTGCATCAGGGAACTGACATCATTCCTCTCCAGTTCATCGGTTTCAGGAAGTGCCAGTATGGAAAGGATATCGTGACAGCAGGTTCATACAGCCAGACAAAACTCAATGCAAACCTCTCAGCCCAGATTGCGGCTTTTGCAAGAGGCAAGGATGATGAGAATCCGAACAAGGAGTTCGATGGAAACAGACCGTCGTCTCTCATCTATGGCGAAGAACTCACACCAGCCTCCCTGGGAGCCCTTCTTGCCCATTTCGAGAATAAAGTCATGTTCCAGGGCTTCATCTGGAATCTCAATTCCTTCGATCAGGAAGGCGTGCAACTTGGTAAAGTACTTGCAAAGAAAGTCCTTGCAGGATGCGAAGGCGATGAGCTTCTTAAAGCTTATGCAGACCTTCTGATCTGAAAGCATTAGATTCATTCATCAGCGGAGCTGAGAGGCTCCGCTTTTTTCACATCTTTGTTTTCTTTCTGAAATAGAGATAATAACCAACATTGATCAGTATGCCGAAAACAGTAGCAAGCGGCGCTGCAATACCAATCAGTGTCAGATTCGCATCCGGTCTGGAAGCCATGATATAAGCAACAGGAAGACGTACAATCAGCGTCTGCATGAGAGACTGGATCATCACAAAAAGCGTCTTGCCATGACCGCTGAAGTATCCCATGAAAGAGAAGAGCACAGCTGTAACGATAGCTTCAGGTGCAAAACCTTTGAGATACTCTGCAGAACGGAGGATTACACCTTCATCGCTGGCGAATATGTTCGATATCCCTGCACCGCAGAAGAATGCAAGAATGAACATGAATACACCAATAAATGCTCCAAGCCCCATACCTGTAAGCATTGTCTTCCTTGCCCTGTCCTCTCTTCCAGCTCCAACATTCTGTGCAATGAATGATGAAAGAGACTGCATGATTGAGGAAGGAATAAGCATAACGAAAGTGACAATCTTATTGGCAACACCATATCCTCCGGAAGCTTCAAGGCCAAGATTGTTGATGAAAGCAATAAGCGCAAGGAAGGAGACCTGAGTCATCAGCTCCTGCAGTGCTATCGGAGAACCTATCTTCAGGAATGAACCTAGCTCACGGCTGAAAACAATATCCTTGGCTTTCAGCGTGAATGGCAGCTTCTCCTTTCTGAGGATTATCAGAGAAAGAACAACGGAAACAGCCTGCGCGCCGACAGTGGCAAGCGCAGCTCCAGCCTCGTCCATATGGAAAATCGCAATGAGAGTATAATCTCCGACTATATTCACAGCACACGCTATCGCGACGAAAATCAGAGGTAGCCTTGAGTTCCCGATACCTCTGAGAATACAGCTGATGACATTGTATGCAATGATGAAGAGAATACCTGCTCCGCAGATTCTCACATAGGAGACAGTGTTATCTAAAGCAGCTTCCGGAGATCTCATCAGTCTGGCAATAGGTTCTGCAAAGACAATCAGAACAGCTGTCAGAGCAATACCTACTATCAAGAAAAAGAGTATTGCAGACCCGATCATTCGTCCTGCTCTCTCGGTATTCTTGCTGCCTATGAAATTACCAAGAAGCACTGTGATACCAGTCGCGAGTCATGTTAAAACGAATGTCACGAGGTTGATGATACTGCTTCCCGTGGATACACCGGAAAGCCCTTCAGTAGTACCGAACCAGCCCACCATCAAAACATCGACAGCACCATATGCCGCCTGCAGGACAAGTGCTCCGAGAATCGGAAGCATGAAGCGTATCAGTTTACTGGCAATATGACCTTGGGTGAAATCAGAAGCTGTGTTTTCCATACCGCGATAATACCATCATGGCTGGAAAAATACATGTGACACAGGCAAAAGCTGAATAAGAAACAAGCACCGCAGAGACTCTTACCCCGCGGTGCCAATACCAAAGATAATGGAGGAAAACCTCAAATAGAGATTTCCTCTCCGTTGTAATAGCAAGTAACCCCACTACCAAATTCAAACACACTGGAGTCAGTAAGATCAATTCCAGAAGCATTTGTATTCAGATAGAAATCTACAGTACAATCGCGGCTATCACCGACTTCAAAATAGGAAAAAATACCCATAAACAGTTCCGCTGTATCAGTTATATTCACTTCCATGATTGCATGGCCTTCGAAATCAGTGAAGAAATTACTGCTGGAACTGATAAGGTCTTCAGCATAATCAATGGTGATAGAAACAGTAGCATCTACTTCTTCTCTGAAATTACCGCCTTCAAAGAAGTTCATACTATCCATAGCACTCGCAGAAACATGACCGAGCTTGAGTGTTGCCGACCCCGGGAAACTGGTAGACTCGAGAATTGAAAGACTATTCAAAGCACTTCCCGCTACAACACCTGTGTTCTCGATTACAACATCAACTACAGTTAAAGCTATATTACCCAAATCTGCACTTGCAAAAGCACTCTCGCCTATTCTTCCATCAAGGTCCTCTGTTCCAATTGCCTTGAAGGAATAAGAAAGCCCATCAGAAGAACTTGCACTCTTTCCAAACCCGATACTCTCGAATGCATTGTCCCCGATATTCCTGACAGTGATATCCACATTAATATTGTCACCTATGTCCTCAGACCAGAATGCACGCTCACCAATCTCAACAGGTACACCGATGATTGTTGAAGGAATGTATAGATCCTTTGTTATAGTATTAGCTGTACTTGTGTTTCTCACTTCATAGAATCCACCTGCAGAGACGCTGAGAGGCTCTGACTCTGCTGTTGTTCTGGAAGCAGCATAATATGTAACAGGTTCATGAATACCATCATCCACTTTTACTTCAGACTGAAGGAAGAGAGCATAGAAAGTATTTCCTTTTTCCTTATCGATTTCAGCGTCAGTTATAGGCTTTGTGATACCATCCGGATCTGTATACCAGCCAATGAATGTGAAGCCATCTGCAGTCGGTTTTGCAGTAAGCTCTGGAGTCTCAACCTCGCTGGCTTCCTTTGTCTCAGGAAGTCCTGATACCTCTGGAACTTCAAAGCCTTCCTTATGTATCAGTCTGGCGACATAGCTGACCATCGGAATCACATATTCGAATTTAGGATAGAGCTTTGTCTCCGGTGTGATTGCAAACGGAATAACGACAGGAGTTGTACATGCCTCATCGGTATACCAATCTCCCACCTTCAGATTCTCAGGAACCGATGATACCCATGAATTGAGTGTTGCTATGCTCTCAATCATTGTTCCGTTTGCCATGGCAGGAATGGAAAGCACAGGCTGTTCACCCTCATATCCATCAGGAACAACGGGAGAACCTTCTATCTCGACAATCTCCGCGCCTTCTCCGGAGCAACCATCATGAGGAGGAAGAAGCAATATTACATCTCTGCATGATGCAAAAGATACAGCAATTATGACTGAAAAAAGACAAATCAGCAGAATTTTACTGAATGAACAGGGGGGTATTACGCTTGTAGTCTGACATAACCTTCTCCTATTTCCCAAGCATGATACAGGAACAAGCGATTATGGTGCAAGCCGATGCAGAACGCCGCTTATCCAGCGGCGCATCCACTCAAAGATAAATCTTTCCGTTTCTGAAAAGCTCAAGGAATTTCTCCTGCGAATCCACATGCTTTCCATTGCTTTCTATTGTCGTATAGTGTCCGTCTCCCCTAAGTTCCCTGCCTTTGACGTTATCACTGAACATGATGTCGAGCATCTTGAGAATCGTCTCACGGATCTTCGGATCGAGAACAGGGGTCGCAATCTCCACACGCCTATCGACATTCCTTGTCATCAGGTCAGCAGAGGAGATATACATCTCACCTGAGCCGAAGCTGTAGATTCTCGAATGCTCAAGGAAGCGTCCGACAATAGATCTGATCATGATGTTCTCTGTCAGCTCAGGGACGCCCGGAAGCAGACAGCAGATGCCACGGATAAGAAGCTTGACTGTCACACCAGCTTTGGAAGCCTCTACAAGCTTATCAATCATGTCCTTGTCAGAGAGCGAGTTCATCTTGCATATGATGGAACCGTTCTTACCTTTTGCAATCTCTTTATCCATGGCAGCCAGGATTCCAGCTTTAAGAGAGGCAGGAGCAACCAGAAGGCGGCTGTATCCTGCATCGGGATTGAGAGTTGCCAGATTACGGAAGAACGCAACGCCATCCTGCCCGATTTCCTTATCGGATGTGATGATGTTCAAATCTGTATACTGCTTTGCAGTACTCTCATTGTAGTTTCCAGTCCCAAGATGCGTGATATATCTGACCTCCCCCTTATCCTGCAGAACTATGGAGATGATCTTCGAATGTACTTTGTAATTCTCAATACCATAGAAAACTGTGCATCCGGCTTCCTGAAGCTGCTGGGCATAGCTGAGGTTCGACTCCTCATCGAAGCGGGCACACAGCTCCATGACAACTGATACATCCTTGCCGTTCTCCGCTGCACGTGAAAGAGCTGCGACGACACGTGAATTCTTGGCAAGGCGATAGATTGTTATCTTGATGTTGGAAACCCTCGGATCATCTGCACATTCCTCCAGAAGCCAGAGAAGAGGATCCATAGTCTGGAATGGATATGCCAGGAAGACATCCTTTTTCAGGACTGTATCAATCATGTTTCCTCTCTGCAGTCCTGCTGGTACGCTTCCTTTGAAGGATGGATATCTCAGCTGCTGCCCAAGCTCTACAGGGAAGAACTCATCAAGCTGATACATATATTTGTAGGAGAAACAGCCGGAAACAAGGAAGACCTGATTCTTCTTTATTCCCAGATATTTAATAAGGAACTGCCTGAGATCCTCGGAAGGAGTATTCATCTCAAGGCGGACAGCGGCAAGAGTTCCTCTGCTCTCGACTTTGTTTCTGATAAGCTTGGAGAAATCGAAATCATATTCGATATCAGCATCTTCTACAGAGACTTCGAAATCCGCGTTCCTTGTCACTCTGAGAAGTGATTTCTCCTTAACGGTCGAACCTGGGAAAAGAAGATCGCCGAAGAGGTATAAGAGGCTTTCAGATGGAATAAGCTTTACCTTACGTCCCCCGCTGAGCCTTACAAGATCATCAATCCTTCTGCCCATCGATACCACGCCGAACATCTCCCTGCCTTCGCGTTCAAGACGCAGAACCAGATAAAGCCTCTGATTCTCAAAACGGATCATGGGGTGTTTTGCATCGAGCACAAGAGGAGAAAGGAAAGGCACCATGTTCTCCTGGAAGTACCTGAAGGCCTTTGTCTTCATGCTATCAGAGATTGTCTGGGGCATGAGGATATCAACACCGGCAGTCTTCAGCTCTTTGCGGAGCTTGTTGAATGTCTCATCAGCTTTCTTATACAGTTCCGGCAGGAGGGAGAGAATCATATCAATCTGATCCCGGGCACTCATTCCGGTTTTGTTGTCAATATATGTAGGAGAATGGAGTTCGAGATTAAGAAGAGATCCTACCCTTACCCTCACGAACTCATCGAGGTTGGAGATGAAAATCGAGAGGAAGCGGCAACGCTCAAGAAGAGGGTTCTGTGGATCTCTTGCCTGATCAAGAACTCTTTTATCGAACTGAAGCCATGAATATTCTCTGTTAATATAAGGAGGCTCTATAGCCTTATTTCTTTCCTTATTCATTATTTTCCTCCATGAGGAGCCTGAGATAACCATCCTTGACTCCTTTGTCTGAAACTATCAATTCATCAGCTGAGAACAGACTGGCAATCTTCTCTGCCAGTATTGCGGAAGGAAGCAATGTATGGACCTTCTCAGGGACATTGCGGATAAGTATAAGTGCTCTGTCATCAGATGAGACAAGATGCTTTATCATCTTTTTCAGTTTTTTTCTTTCCATCGTTCTGAAAGTGCAGTCTGGAATGGAAAAATGATCTGCATAGACAGCATAAAGAGCTTCGGCATTGCTCCCTGTAAGTACCAGATGTCTGAATTCCTTCTCCGGAAAAACAAGATTCTTCTCGATGGTTCTGGCTATCAGATGTCTCATCTTCCTGACATCTTCCTTATCAGGATACATACCATCGAATTTCTGGAATAGCGCGGCAGGCCCGATATTCAATGTGAACATTCTGTCTATACTTGGGTTATCCATGTCAATCAATGATGATGAATAACCCCCGATATCAAGCAGCATTGTGCTTCCTAGCGCACTGTATTCGCGATTGGCAACATAATCTGTATAGGCTTCAGCCTGGCCGTCGAGGTTATCGACAGCAAGGCCTGTACCAGCTTTGATTGCTTTTTCGACTTCTCCATAGTTACGGATGATTCTCATCGAAGCTGTAGAGATGATACGAACACTGTCAGCTCCGACTTTATCAGCTGCTTCCATCAGATATCTGATTGAATCGACGACCTTCTCAATACCCCGCTCTGAAAGTTTTCCTTTCTTAGACATATAGCCAAGGATTGATACCGAGCGTCTCAGCCCAACGACAGGAACCATCATCTCACCGCTTACTTCTTCAACGAGAAGAGAAAGAGATGTACTGGAGAAATCTATTACAGCAATCTTCACGCTTCGTCTCCGAAATAGATACCGATGGCTCTTGCCATAGCAATTCTCTGATCATTTTCCGGAACAGACTTGGCTTTTCCAGCAATATCCTCAAGTTTGTTATACGTGACATGGTTATCTCTCATTGCCACTGTGACACCGAAATTGCCACGCTTGACAAGCTCTCCTGCAAAAGACCCCATCTCAGTAGAGAGGAATCTGTCATATGGTGATGGGGAACCTCCTCTCTGCAGGTGACCAGGAACGACAACTCTTGTCTCAACCTCTGCTTTTTCCTCGATATATGCTGCGAGTTTTTCAGTTCCGGTAGCTCTGCCGCCTCTGAATTCAAGCCTTTCCTGCTTCTTCATCTTCGCCTCTTCACGGCTCATGGCCCCTTCTGCGATAGCGATAATATTGAAAGCTTTACCGGAATCAAGTCTCTTCTTGACCATCTTGACTACAGTATCAGGATTATATGGGATCTCCGGGATGAGAATGATATCGGCACCTCCTGCAATGCCAGCATACAGTGTCAGCCAGCCGACTTTATTTCCCATAATCTCAATGAGCATTGTACGGCCGTGGCTTGCAGCTGTCGTATGGATGCGGTCTATGCATTCCGTTGCGATATCTACAGCAGTATGGAAGCCGAATGTCACATCGGTTCCCCAGATATCATTATCAATGGTCTTCGGTATACCTACGACATTGAGGCCTTCAGAAGAGAGCAGCGCTGCTGTCTTGTGAGTACCTGCACCGCCAAGAGTGACCAGCACATCCAGCCCCAGAGCCTTGTAGTTCTTCTTCATGAGATCAAGCTTGCTCTGCCCGTTTCTGTCTTCCTCTGTCATCTTCTTGAAAGGCTGACGGGAAGTACCGAGAATCGTGCCTCCGACATTGAGGATACCGGAGAAATCAGAAGGCTGCATCTTCCTCGCTTCTTTCTCAATGAGGCCGAGATAGCCTTCAGAGATACCAATCAGCTCAGCATCCTTGATATTGTTGAATACATATTTTGCGAATCCACGGATAACAGCATTCAGACCCGGGCAATCGCCGCCGCTCGTAAGTATACCAATCTTCATTTGACAAATCCTCCATTTTCCTGAGTTTACCATACAAAAAAGGAAATCAGGAATGGAAAGCAATTGATTCTACGATATTCCTGTGAATGCCCAAGCAAAGCTGTGTTAATTTTCTGGAAACTATGAGGGAAAAGCAGATGTTGCAACCAGATCCGAACCTGTTCCGGTAATGTTGTGCACAATCACATCTCCGATGGAGATGGGCGGACGCACAGAGAGAGTGTGTATGATTTCCATGACAGGGAAAATCTTGTCCTTCGGAATCTCAGGTACAGTCTTAACGGAGATACAGCGCTTCGAACCACATTCTGTCCTCACAGAAGCTGTAAGTGTTCTCTTTGGTGCAAGTACCTCCTGCCTTGCATATTCATCTCCTTTGGGACAGCTGTTGCCTGAAACAGAAAGAATTTTCCCTCCATCCGCTTCAACTTGCAGCGCACAGCCCAGAGGACAGCCAATACAGACAAGCTCACGTTTCATCATTCTCCGCTACCTCAAGCTTCAATTCACTGTCTATCAGAGATTTCTGAACAGAAACTCTTTCCATCTCCCCCGGACTGACAACCTTCTTTCTCATACGTTTTATTATCCTGCCATCGGATATCAGGGATATCACAGCATTCCGCATCGGCTTTGCAATGCGGAATTTGATCAGAGCATCCTTCCCTGTTCTGCTGATGAACTGCGGAACAGCATATCTGACCCCATGTCCGGGGACTACCGGAATACAAGCTTCATCACATTCTCCGGAGAGAATATAACGGGCAGCATTCCTGCCTGCTTCCTCAGCCTCTTGGGAGACATAATCCACCAGATCATGGATATGAAGGACATTGCCAGCTGCAAAGACACCTGGAAGAGACGTTTCATAAGAATCATCTACGACAGGACCACCTGTAGAAGAAAGCTCTGCCCCGGCCTTCTTTGTCAGTTCATTCTCAGGCAGAAGACCGACAGAAAGCAGAAGTGTATCACATGGAATATCAAAACTCCGGTCCGGCAATGGCTGCAGATTCTCATCAACGGGGGAAACAGCAACACCCTCCACCCGTTTTTTCCCCTTTATCTCAGTGATTGTATGGGAAAGGTAAAGCGGGATGGAGAAATCCTCCAGACATTGCACTATATTCCGCTTCAGGCCTCCCGAATAAGGCATGATTTCTACCACGGCAAGAACATGAGAACCCTCAAGCGTCAGACGTCTTGCCATAATCAGACCAATATCGCCACTGCCGAGAATGACAACTTTCTTACCTATCCGGCAGCCATCAAGATTCATCAGATGCTGCGCTGTTCCTGCACTGAATATTCCAGCCGGTCTCTCTCCCGGGATATTCAGCGCACCCCGGGCTCTCTCCCTGGATCCCATGGCAAGGACAATGGCCTGACACTCTTCTTCATAGATGCCGGTCGAATTGATATAACGGATGAAATGGCTGTCTATTTCAAGTACAGTTGTATTCAAAAGCACATCGATACCGCGTTTCAGGACTTCTTTCTGAAATCTGTCAGCATATTCAGGTCCTGTAAGCTCCTCATGGAAAGTATGAAGACCGAAACCTGAATGTATACATTGCGTAAGGATTCCCCCCATCTCAGGACCACGTTCGATTATAAGGATATCCTTAACCCCGCTATCATGAGCTGAAATAGCCGCAGCCATGCCAGAGGCTCCCGCGCCAATGACAACCAGAGCCCTCATACAAGCACCTCCGAACCAGGTCCTTTCTTACCAAGCATCTCCTTCTTCACATTGAGTTCTCTTGAAAGAATATCGAGAAGCAGAGGCGTACAGAAACCTCCCTGGCATCTTCCCATCCCGGCACGTACTCTACGTTTAACACCATCAAGTGTCACAGCACCCCGCCTGACAGCCTCAACGATTTCTCCTTCGCTCACGCTCTCACAGCGACAGACAATCCTGCCATATCCCGGATTGGTGGCAATCAAGTCATTCAGCTTTTCCGGAGAGAGGGAAGAGGCTCTGACTATCTTCTTTCTTGTCTCAATGTAATTATTCTTCTTTTTTGCTTTCAGATATTCCGCCACCATGCTTCCCGCCATTTCGCCGATAGCAGGAGAAGCTGTAAGACCTGGTGACTCGATACCGGCAGCATTGAAAAAACCGGGACAAGGCATATCTATGATGAAATCATTGCCATCAGGATGAGCACGTACACCTGAAAAACTTGTGATGATTGTCCTGTAGTTCAATTCCGGCACACTCTTCCTGCCCGATTCCATCACAGCTGCCAGACCTTTGGAAACTGTTGCGGTATTATCCTTCTCTCCCGTCTCAATGCAATCAGGACCGACAAGAATATTGCCATGCACTGTAGGAGTCACAAGCACCCCCTTGCCAAGCTCTGCAGGTGTTCTGAAAAGCGTGGAAGTGACAAAGCCTTCTGTTTTATCAAGGAGAACATATTCTCCCCTGCGAGGTGTGAGGCTGAAATATTCCGGGACAACCATCGCACTGATTCTATCGGCATAGATGCCTGCAGCATTCACAACGCTGCGGGAGGCAAAAGACAAATCATCCGAATGGATAACAAATCCATCCCTGCGTTTCTCTATCCCGGTAACAGGTGCTGATGTACGCACCTCCACACCATTTACTGCTGCATTCTCTGCAAAAGCATAGACAAGAGAGAATGGGCAGATGATAGCACTGGTGGGGAAAAAGAGTGCCGCCTTTACATCTTTCGAGACATTCCTTTCCCTTCTGAGAACTTCATCCTTTGAGAGCATCTCAGAGTAAGATACACCATTTGCACTGCCACGCTCCTTGAGCTTCTCAAGCTTTTTGAGATCACTATCGCTGAAAGCAAGCACCATCGCCCCATTCTGCATGTAATCCAAGTCAAGCAAGGAAGCAAGAGAATGAAGCATCCTGCTACCCCTGACATTAAGAGAAGCTTTCAGTGTCCCCGGCTCCGGATCATAGCCGGAATGGGCAATACCGCTGTTTGCTTTGCTTGCCCCCTCACACAATTCGCATTCCTTCTCCAGAAGAAGGACTTTTATATCATAGCGGGCAAGATACCAGGCTATAGCTGTACCAGTTACACCACCTCCGATCACAATCACATCGTAATCCATCATTCCATTGTCGCATGAAGACGAGCAAAAACAATTAAGAAAAATTTTATTTATCAGGTGCCCTACGCTCTTTTCCTTCGTCAAGGATGCATTTATCATCAAGCGCAAGGAGAAAATACCATGCATGATGAAACACAGCGTGTCTATGAACACGTACTGAAGACCGATCCTGATCAGAAAGAATTCCAGCAGGCGGTTTACACATTCCTTCTTTCCATCGACAAGATTATTGAAGATCTGCCGGAAGTCACTTACCACAAAATCCTCGAGAGAATGACAGAACCAGAGAGAGTTGTCATGTTCCGAGTTCCCTGGATTGATGATGAAGGCAAGGTACAGATCAACAGAGGATTCAGAGTCGAGATGTCTTCAGCCATTGGTCCTTACAAAGGAGGACTGAGATTCCATCCTTCGGTAAATCTCTCCATCATGAAATTCCTTGCTTTTGAGCAGGTGTTCAAGAACAGCCTGACAGGACTGCCAATGGGCGGTGGAAAAGGAGGTTCGGATTTCAATCCGAAAGGAAAGTCCGAAGCTGAAGTCATGCGATTCTGCCAGTCTTTCATGACAGAGCTTTACAGGCATATCGGAGCTGACACAGATGTTCCTGCCGGAGACATCGGAGTCGGTGGACGTGAAATCGGATATCTCTTCGGACAGTACAAGAGAATCACGAACCAGTTCACAGGAGTCCTCACAGGAAAGGGCCTGGACTTCGGTGGTTCAAACATCAGACCTGAAGCAACTGGATATGGCCTTGTATACCTTTCAGATGCAATTCTCAACGGAAATGGCATGAAGCTTGATGGCAAGACATGTCTTGTATCCGGTTCAGGCAACGTAGCTCAGTATACAGTCGAGAAGCTGACACAGCTTGGTGCAAAGGTTGTCACACTCTCCGATTCCACTGGCATGATTTATGACGAGAGCGGCATCACACCTGATAAGCTCAGATGGATCATGACGCTCAAGAATGTGAAGCGTGGACGCATCCGCGAATATGCAGAAGCATTCAAAGGTGTTGAGTACATTGAAAGGGATCCATCAGTACCGAATCCTGTATGGAACATCAAAGCTGATTACGCATTCCCATGTGCAACACAGAATGAAATTCTTGAAGAAGATGCAAAGAATCTCGTGAAGAACGGAATCAAGCTGGTCGGAGAAGGTGCTAACATGCCATGTTCTCCAGAAGCTGAGAAGACACTCATGGGAAGCGGTGTTCTTCTTGCTCCTGCAAAAGCTGCCAACGCTGGTGGTGTTGCTGTTTCTGGTCTTGAGATGGCTCAGAACTCCGCACGTATGCAGTGGACAAGAGAAAAAGTCGATTCCGAGCTGAGAAACATCATGCAGAACATCTATACGAACATCAGTGAAGCTGCAGAGAAGTACTCAGAGAAGAACAACTATGTCGATGGTGCAAACATCGCAGGTTTCATGAAAGTCAGCCGTGCTATGCTCGCTGAGGGCTATGTGTGATGCATCAGATAGGTTTTGATAGCGGGAAATACGTAAAAGAACAGACAGAATATATCCTTGAAAGGGTCCGGGAGTCATCTTCCGGACACCTTTATATCGAGTGTGGCGGCAAGCTTCTGCATGATAAGCATGCGGCCCGTGTCCTGCCTGGCTTCGATGAAAACAACAAGATGAAGGTCTTTCAGGCACTGGGAGATAAAATCGATGTCATCATCTGTATCTATGCCGGCGATATAGAGCGCAGAAAAATCCGCACGGATTTCGGAATAAGCTATGATGCCGATGTACTGAAGATGATTGATGACTTTGCATCCTATGGCCTCAAGTGCGACAAGGTTGTCATCACACGCTTTGAGAATCAGGTGGCAGCTACTGTTTTCAAGAACAAACTGGAGAGAATGGGAATTCATGTGTACACCCACCCTGCCACTCCAGGCTACCCTTCTGATATCGATGTAGTCGTCTCCGACCAGGGATATGGAATGAATGAATACATCCCTGTTTCCGCACCTGTAGTAATCGTCACAGCTCCTGGGCCGGGGTCTGGAAAGCTGGCAACATGCCTGTCTCAGATGTATCACGAAGCGAAGATGGGAATGAAGCCAGGGTATTCAAAACTGGAGACATTCCCCGTCTGGAACCTGCCTCTCGATCATCCTGTGAATATTGCTTATGAGGCAGCCACTGCTGATATCGGGGACGTCAACCTCATTGACCATTTCCATCTCTCTTCCTATGGAAAGATTGCCGTGAATTACTCCAGGGATCTGGAAGCCTTCCCTCTTCTTGCCAGGATTCTCACGAGAATCACAGGGGACTGTGTCTATAAATCCCCTACTGATATGGGAGTGAACAGAGTCGGGTTCGGTATCACAGACGACGAAGTCTGCCGTGAAGCAGGAAGGCAGGAAATCATCCGGCGCTACTTCCAGATAAGAACCGATTATGTCTCAGGCCGTGGAGACAAAGAGACAGTAAACAGAATATCAGCCATAATGGATAAAGCAGGACTCAAGCCTGAGGACAGAGCTGTAGTAGCTCCTGCACGGGAGGCACTGGAAAAAGCAATAGCTGAAGGCAAAGGCAAGAATGGAACAGTCTGTGCAGCTGCAATCGAATTGCCGGATGGCAGAATCGTGACAGCACACAACTCCATTACGCTTCATGCCTGCTCTGCGCTGCTTCTCAATGCTCTTAAGGCGATGACAGGAATCCCGAAGGAGAAAGACCTGATTTCCTCATCCGTCATCAAGAGCATCACTGCCATGAAAAGGGATATACTCAGCGGTAAAGGCGTAAGCATGAATCTTGACGAGATTCTCATTGCTCTGGCGATGAGCGCCTCTGAAGATGAGGATGCCAGAAAAGCACTGGAAGCACTTCCTCTGCTGAAGAATGCCGAAGTACATCTGACTCATGTTCCATCAAATGGTGATATATCCGGACTGAGAAAACTCGGTCTGATCTATACAAGCGAACCGAAGTATCCGGAGCGCAATACTGGAAAGAAGGACTAAGCAATGGATAACAGAGAAAAACTATCATCACGGCTGGGCTTCATACTGCTCTCCGCCGGGTGTGCAATCGGACTGGGAAACGTCTGGCGCTTCCCTTACATCACAGGCCGTTATGGAGGAGCAGCTTTCGTTCTTCTCTATCTTCTCTTCCTTGTTTTCATGGGAGTTCCTGTAATGATCATGGAATTCGCAATCGGAAGAGCAGGAAGGAAGAATATCGTAGGAGCACTGAGGAATCTGGAGAATCCGGGAGCAAAATGGCATGGTGTCGGCTATGCTTCCATTGCAGGAAACTATCTCCTGCTGATGTACTATTCGACAATCACAGGATGGCTTCTCTATTATTTCTATTCATTCCTATCAGGAAAACTCAACGCCACCTTCGACACTGCTGCAGTGAATACATACTTCTCATCCCTGACGGCTAATCCGGGACTGCAGATTTTCATGATGGGACTTGCCCTTCTTATCACAGCTGCTGTAGTAATCATCGGGCTGAAGAACGGTGTAGAGAAGATAACGAAAGTCATGATGATGATTCTCTTCATTCTGATGATCATCCTTGCAGTCCACTCATGTCTGCTTCCTGGAGCCAGTGAAGGCATCTCTTTCTACATGAAGCCTGATTTCGGCAATCTCGTGCACGAATATGGCTTCGGAGAATCTGTCTTCGCAGCTATGGGACAGGCTTTCTTCACGCTTTCGCTTGGAATCGGAGCCATGGCAATCTTCGGCTCATATTTCGACAAGAAGCGTTCCCTGGGCGGTGAATCAATCAGAATCATTTGTCTGGACACTATGGTTGCTCTTCTCTCCGGTTTCATCATCTTCCCTGCCTGCTCTGCGTTCGGCGTTGAAGCGGGATCAGGACCAAGCCTGCTTTTCATCTCATTGCCAAATGTATTCACACAGATGGGACTTGGAAATGTCTGGGGAGCTGTCTTCTTCCTTGCAATGATCTTTGCGGCTCTTTCAACACTCATTGCTGTATTTGAGAATATCTGTGCCTACTGGATAGACATGCATGGCTGGTCCAGAAAGAAAGCCGCTGCAATAAACTTCGTAGTGCTCTTCGTGCTTTCTCTTCCTGCTGTGCTGGGATACAACGTGCTCTCTTCAGTACAGCCTCTTGGAGCAGGATCCACCATCCTCGATGGAGAGGATTTCCTTGTATCCAACATCATCCTCCCTCTTGGAAGCCTGGCATTCGTACTCTTCTGCACCCATCGCTATGGCTGGGGCTGGGATAAGTTCACAGCAGAAGCTAATACAGGAGAAGGCTTGAAAGTGCCCCAGGCTCTCAGATTCTACTGTGCCTGGATCCTTCCTATCATCATTGCTGTCATTTCTGTGAATGGAATCGTGACCGCACTGATCTGAAAACGACAGAAAAAGCAGCATAGAGGCTTCGGAAGAGGCCTCTTTTTTGGTCCTTATCCAGGCATAGGCGGGATAAGATGAACAGAGAACTCACCCACTTTCTCATCAAAATATTTCAACAAAAGTTACCAACAAGACACAACATCTACTAAACATTGTGAAAGATAGAACACTTCACGAGATTTCTTTTTTTTCATATTTGTCTAGAGGAGGATTATGCATGCAGTAAATAAGGAGTCCCAAGATGGAACTCCTCTGATTTCCCCGCCGAAACTAATCGTCAGGCATCGGACTGATGACTCATCGTCACCCACCGTACCTGCATCTTACTGGCAGGAGCTTGAATCTGTCAACAAAAACAACAACTAACAGCATCAGGGAAAATCTATTATTCCATTCTCTGATCAGCTGATCGGAATACTACAACAATACAATTTTCATCCGGACAGAGGTCCTGGCCATCCTTCCACTCTACTGTACATCAATTAGTCCTTAGGAAGGATCGGTAAGCATGCCATTCACCTTTGATATATCTTGATCCAATGTTTACAGAAGTATATTTCAGAAGTGAGCAAAACATTCAAACCAGAATGAAATATTCAGGCTAAAAATACTTTCGAAGACTACATCACTATTCCATTGTTGTTACAATCATGAGAGATCGTATTCCTTCTGTTTATCCACTACACTTTACTAAGTTACGATTAACTAAGTTTATACTTAGTAAAAGAGGGAATGATGGTCGGACGTGAAAATGAGAAAGGAAAACTGCTTCGTTTTCTGGCAGGTAAAGACAAGGCTTGTCTGGTTTATG
>CALXLB010000070.1 GCA_944389085.1 uncultured Spirochaetaceae bacterium | reverse complement strand
CATGTGCAGCTGTATTCCGATCTCACGGGGAAGCAGACGTTGCTTCTATCCTCATTGCTGAAGGTCAAACCTGCTGATGTGGAGAAGATCTTGAAGGAAATCCTAGTTTAGAAATGGGAATGCAGGTTAAGAAATGTCGCTTCCGACTCATATGTTCTAGAAAAAATTTCAGGCGTCTTAGTGCCCATTTTAAGTGCCCACCCATGTTTTCAAGGGTATCAGGCAAAGAGATTTCTGAACTGATTCAAGAAAAAAGCTTATCCGATTCCTTATCTGGAATAGAATAAGCCTTAGTGGGCGATGCCAGGATTGAACTGGCGACTTCCACGATGTCAACGTGACACTCTCCCGCTGAGTTAACCGCCCGAACAGCGGTACAATACCACCATTCGGCATGATATGTCAACATGTATTGATGATGGGGCTGTATGTAATGTTGAATCCGCACTTGCAGGATGATAGAGTTCTGATGATGGAAGTTAAGACTGAAAAAGAATATCTTGATATCGTTGCGCGTGTGATTGATCAAGGTCCGTATGATGATACTTGGGAGAGCCTTACCGCTTATGAGGTACCTGAATGGTTCAGAGAGGCTAGGTTCGGTATTTTCATTCACTGGGGTGTGTACTCAGTGCCTGCATATAGCAATGAATGGTATCCGAGAGAGATGTATGACAGCAGCAGTCATGTATTTCATCATCACCTGAAGACTTACGGTGCACATAAGGATTTTGGTTATATAGATTTTATTCCTATGTTCCGTGGAGAGCACTTTGATCCGGAAGCCTGGGGTGATCTTATTGCTGCTTCAGGTGCTAGATATGCTGTTCCAGTTGCAGAGCATCATGATGGCTTTCAGATGTACAGAAGCAGTCTCTCAAGGTGGAATGCCTGCGAGATGGGACCTCAGCGGGATGTTGTTGGGGAACTTTTCATGAGCTTCAGAAAGCGGGGTATCATTACAGGGCTTTCATCTCATAGAGCAGAGCACTGGTTTTTCATGGAATACGCAAGAGCCGTCGAAAGCGGTGCAGATTGTGATAACCCTGATTCTCTTTATTTCCCCTCGTATCGTGTTGATGACATCGAGTCAGTCTGTACTCATCCACAGCCGGATGAGGCTTATCTTCAGTCCTGGCTGGCAAGGTGTGCTGAATTGGTCGAAACATACCATCCTTCGCTTGTATATTTTGACTGGTGGATTGAACAGGAGGATTTCAAGCCTTATCTGAGGAAATTCCTGGCATATTACTATAACCGGGCTTTTGAGTGGGGAATTGCCTCTGTTGTCACATATAAGCATGATGCAGCGGCGTTCGGTTCTGCCGTGATTGATATTGAAAGGGGCCAGTTTGCTGATGTCCGTCCTTTCCTGTGGCAGACGTGTACAGCAATAGGACGCAAGAGCTGGGGATACATTCATGACAACGAATACAAGGATTCTGAAGAGATTCTGCAGAATCTTGTTGATGTTGTAAGTAAGAATGGTTCTCTTTTACTAAATATAGGGCCGAAATCGGATGGTACAATAACAGAAGAAGAGAGTTCTGTTCTCCTGGACACTGGCAGATGGCTTGCGAGGAATGGAGAAGCAATCTATGGAGCGAGGCCTTGGCATTTTTCCGGTGAGGGGGAGCGTAAGGTGGTCTCTGGAGCTTTCTCAGACAAACAGAAACCTGTATATACTGAGCGTGATATAAGATACACGATTCATCGAGATAAGCTCTATGCAATTGTTCTCAAGCGGAACAGGAATGGCAGATATTCTCTCTGGCATCTCCGGAAAGCAGATCCTAAGAGCGGTACAGTTTTCTTTGGTATAGTCAGGAAGGTTGAATGTCTTGATGATGGGAAGGAATATCCGTTTTTTTCAGATGCTGATGGGCTTCATATCGCGGGACCTGGAAGTACAGATCCATTTCCAATAACTTTCCGCATTACACTTGCCTGATAACCATGGGCAAAGGATTTCCTCCGATGTATTCTTTTACCATATTCATATGATGAGATTGACAGTTGGCAGAAATGATGAAGATTATCAGACGATACAGGAGGCCCTTGATGCTGTTCCTTATCTGGAAGAGGCTGAAGTCCTTATCAGTGAGGGCGTGTATGAGGAGAAACTATTTTCCGATAAGGATAATCTGACAGTACGCGGCCTTGGCCATGTTGTTATTACAAACAGCGATGGTGCTAATGAGATTGTAGGCAATCGTAAACGTGGAACATTCCGTTCTTATACAGCTTTCTTCAGTGGCAGAAAGCTTGTTCTTGAAAATCTGACGATAGAAAACAGAGCAGGATCGGGCGTTGAAGCGGGACAGGCAATAGCCTTGTACCTTGATGTCAGGGAGGCTCTTCTCGGGCATGTTAGGCTTTTTGGACATCAGGATACGCTTTTTCTTTCTCCTCTTCCGGAAAAAGAACGAGAGAAGGGTGGGTTTTATGGGCCGCGTTATCGTTCTCCTCGTGTGATGTGCCGCAGTGTGATAAGAAACAGCTGTATTGAAGGTGATATAGATTTCATCTTCGGTTCAGGCGATGCTCTCTTCGATAACTGTGAAATCAGGAGCAATGGCAAAGGATGGATTGCAGCCCCATCCGGAAGAAGTGATGGAATTGGTTTTGTCTTCAATAACTGCTGTTTCACTTCTGTTGGTGCTGCTGACGATAGTGTGTATCTGATGAGGCCATGGAGAAGGGAAGGCAAAGCCTGTTTCATATCCTCATGTTTCTCGTCTCATATCAGAACTGAAGGGCTGGCACCATGGCCAGGACTTGAAACAGAGATTGGTGATTGCACTTTTTCCATCTGCCGATGTACGGGAAAAGAGATTGGCGGGGGATTATACGAAATATCTCCTGACAAGGCAGAGAAGGTGATTTCATTATTCTGAATCTTTTTCCGTATTTCTTATCCTATATGTGCGATAATCATAAGCATGGGAAAGCGTATTGGTTTCATGCTGGCGAATCTTTATCAGGGATCTGGCATTACAATGTGGAAAGCCATTGCCAGAGCTGCTGGCAAGAATAAAGATTGTGCGCTTTTTGTTTTCCCCGGAGGCAAACTCGAGGAGACAGATGGCGATGAATATATGCGTAACAGCATATTCACTTTAGCAACGCCGGAATCTCTTGATGGAGCTATTATCTGGACCTCTGCGCTTTCTGGCAGAAAGACAGCCTCCGAAGTTGCTTCCTTTGTCCTGGAGAAAGCAAAGACTATGAGCATAGTCTCTTTGGGCATGACGATTCCTGGCTGTCCCAGTGTCAATTTTGATGCCTACACGGGAATGCTTTCGGAATTCGAGCATATGATTACTGTCCACGGAGATACTCGCATTGCATTCCTTCGTGGGCCGGAGACGCATCCTAGTGCTGAAGACCGGTTCAGAGCATATAAAGATGCATTGCAGGCGCATTCGATAGAATTCACCCCCTCGCTGGTCTCCTCTCCATTTCCCTGGTCGGAAGGGGAGAATGCGATAAGAGAATTGCTGGAGGTTCGCAAGCTTGTGCCTGGAAAAGATTTCACTGCTCTTACTGCAGCTTCCGACATGCTGCTGCTATCAGCTGCTAATTATCTTTATGAACACGGTTACGAGATACCTAAGGATCTGCATGCAGGAGGTTTCAACGACAGCGAGGAGAATGTCCTGCTGCCTGTAGAGCTTACAACAGTACGAATGCCTGTGAATGAGCTTGCCAGTGAATCATATGCTCTTATCTCGGAACTATGTGATGGTCATAAGCCAAAAAGCCTGCTGCTATCCTCTGATCTCGTTGTCCGTCATTCATGCGGCTGCGGAATGGTTCAAGGGATAAAGGATGATGAGGAGTTCATTGCCTTTGTCAGTTCTCTTGTCCCGATAGATGAGGCTTTGCATGCGACACGTAAATTGCTTGAGTATCTGGCAGGCAAAGGTGATGATTCGCTTTTGTATCGCTATGCGGAGCTTTTCATCTCCTCCGGAGGCGATGCTGGAGCCCTCTTTGATACTGTTTCCATCTATTCCGGCCATGTAGTAGCTGAGCGGAAAGATAAGCTGCATCGCAGAATCGTATTTGAAGAGAGGCGGGAAATAGCCAAGGAGAAGCAGAGAACACAGGCATTGACGTATGCACTTGATTTATTCAAACGTGAACTGCTGGCAGCCAGGTCCCTTGAATCCATCACATCAATCATGCTTTCATCCTTCAGGTCAATCGGAATAGAGAAGGCATTTCTAATGCTTTATAAAGATTTTTCGTTCACCCGTTTCATAGGTGGTTTTACTGCAGAAGGTGCGATAATGGATAAATCTGAGTTTCCACGATCCATGCTTGTGCCTGATGTCCTGAGCGACAGAATTGAGCGGGGTACTTTTGTCATTGAACCGCTATTTTATGGCAGCGAGGAACTTGGTTATATCATTATCGGGACAGAATGGGTCGAAGGTTATGTTCTTGAGGATATCAGAGTGTCTCTCTCATCTGCTCTCCGTGGGATAAGTCTTCTGGAAGATGCGAATAATGCAAAGGATAAAGCAGAGAGAAGCGAGCAGGAAGCCGAGAATTTCTATGCACGTCTTTCAGAAGGTGTGATGGTTCCGCTGGGAACGATAAGATCTGCTCTGGAAGATGGTACAAGACTTAACAGGAATACTCTCCTGAAAGCTGTTCTTGGCGCGGAGCATCTGCTGGAGCTTTCCCTTATGGAAAAGGATGAACTCCTGATTGATAAAAAGCTCATATCATTGTCGGAGATTCTGCCGGCGTGTGATATGAACTCAGCGCTTCCGCTTGTCGAAGTTGATCCTGAAAAACTGAGAGATGCCGTGAATATCCTGTTTGATGGTACGCTTGCAGTGGAATTCAAGGATTCCGGGACTGTTGTTTCAGGTAAGAGCAGAAGCTGTGATAAGATATCGATGCAGTACGCAGAACGCGTTCTTTTCATGCATTCGTGCTCTGCATTCAGGAAAGGTGACAGGTTGGATCTGGTCATTCCTTATCCTTCATTGGTTAAGCAATCCGGAACAGGGCGCGGAATGATTTATCTGGGAAAGGCGGAGACTCTTCCCGCTGGTGTGAATGCTGACTGCATCGATCTCAGAAAACTGCCGGACTATGATCCACGGGCAATTGTGATTACTTCTGATTCCTCTGAAGGGGCCGGGCTGATTCTCTCTTCACCTCATCTTCAGGATAAAGCTCTCATGATCTTCAGCTCTCCTTCTTCTACCTTGAGAAGCACGCTGGAACGGATTGGTAAAAACGATAAGATCCTGATTGCAATATCCGGCGGACAGAGTACAGAGAAGATGGATGAGGTGGGTCATGTTGTTCCTCTTGCTTCGCTGGGAAAGTCTACGGGGCATAAAATAATCATTTTCTGTTCTGAAGACTATGAGAAGATAAAGAAGCTCCGTTCTGATTATCCATCCGTCCTCCTGGTTGTGGTCAGGGATAAATTCACTGAGCGGGACCTTGATGAATATGGCAATCTTCCTTCATTGCTTCTTGTCAATACATCCATTCTTGAATCAGATGATTTCCTTGCTCATATGAAAACAGCGGCTGTATCGGGTGTGCTGCCTCTGCAGACAGGGCTGCTTGTAAAGCGTGCTGTCATCTATCTGAATCAGTATGCCAGAAAGCAGATAGCCCGCTGGCAGCTTGCTGAGAGTATCAATATCAGCGAAGACTATCTTGCACGTATATTCCGCAGAGAACTCGGACTCACTCCATGGGAATATCTTGGCATTTACCGTATACAGCTTTCCATGCAGATGCTCCGGAATACATCCAAGACACTCTCTGAGATCGCAGAGGCGTCTGGATTCCAGGACCAGGCTTATTTTTCCCGTGTCTTCAGGAAAATCAAGGGGTGCTCTCCGGGAAGCATCCGGAAACATAACAGGTCGGAATAGTACAATAAGCGGTTTGGATTATTCTCAAATCGTGCTTTAGACTTTTTCCTGAGGAGAGATGATGAGTACATTGAAAACCAAAGGAAAAAGCAAAGATCTTGTTTTGCAGCGTCCTCTTAAAAGCAAGCTCAGACGAGAAATAGTCAGACATAGATCTGTATATCTGCTAGCTCTTCTTCCGCTTGTGTACTATATAATTTTCAAATATGTTCCAATCTGGAATGCCCAGATTGCGTTCAAGGATTTCAAGGCAATAAGGGGAGTCGTAGGGTCGGAATGGATTGGTCTGGAGAATTTCAGGACCTTTGTCAACAGCTTTTATTTCTGGTCACTTCTCCGCAATACTGTCATGTATTCAGTTGGAAAGCTTATCATCTCGCTTCCTCTTTCCATTGTTTTAGCAATCTGTATATATGAATGCACGAAGCCAGGACTGCGAAAGGTAGTGCAGACACTTGCGTATCTGCCGCACTTCCTGTCATGGGTCATCATGTATGGAATCCTTCTTTCGCTTCTTGCTCCCGGAGATGGTGTTGTCAACGATATCATCAAGCTCCTTGGAGGAAAACCGATAGATTTCCTTTCCAATGTCAAAGCATTTCCATGGGTTGTCCTATTCTCCGATGCATGGAAGGAGATGGGATGGTCTGCAATCATCTTCATTGCAGCATTGATGGGAATCGATGTATCGCTTTTTGAAGCAGCGATGGTGGAAGGTGCGAACAGCTGGCAGCGTGTCCGGTATATCACATTCCCTGCTATCATGCCGGTAATCGTCACGGTCGTCATCCTCAAGCTGGGAACAATTCTTGATGCAGGTTTCAATCAGATATTCATGCTCTATTCCCCTCAGGTTTATTCCGTTGCGGATATCATCGATACATGGGTCTACAGACAGGGGCTTCTTGAATTTGAATTCGGTCTGGCTACTGCAGTCGGGCTCTTCAAGGGTGTCTTCGGCATGATACTTGTCCTTTTCGCGAACTGGCTTTCAAAGAAGCTGACGGAAAATTCTCTTTTCTGAGGTGTGGTATGGCAGCGAATGGAAAACACTTAAAACATAAAACAGTCAGACTGACAAAAGCTGATCATGTTTTCAACGTTGTTGTTGACATCTTCATGATTTTCATACTTGTCATAATAATCATTCCCGTCTGGTCGACAATCACACTGTCGTTCCGGCCCAATGACTATCTTGGTTCAAATCTGGAAGGAATGTTCCTTCCTCCCTGGGAATGGTCGCCCGATGCTTATACAGCACTTCTGGGAAATGACGGGTTCCTGGATGCTTTCCTGAACAGTTTCAAGATCCTCATCGGAGGTGTCGCTACAGCTCTGATACTCACCATCCCGATGGCATATGTGCTGTCTGTACAGAGTCTGCCAGGCCGTAAGATCATCAACCTGATAGTCATCATTCCATATGTTTTCAATGTCGGAATGATTCCTACATACTTGCTGGTCAGGGATGTTGGGCTGATGAATCACCTTGCAGCGGTCTTTGTTCCTGGAGCTATCTCGACATACAACTGTATCATCATGAGGCAGTTCTTCATCGGTATTCCGAATGAGCTGAAGGAATCCGCACGGATTGATGGATGCTCAGAACTGCAGGTTCTGTTCAGAATCATACTGCCGCTTTCGAAGGCTATCGTGATGACAATCGGATTGTATTACGGAGTTTCATTCTGGAATGACTTCTTCAACGCTATGCTCTACCTCAATGATAATCAGCCATTGCCTATACTGCTGAGGAACATCCTGCTTGCATCCGGAATGAATGAGTATGTTGAAGTTAATGCTTTCGGCAATGCTCCTGTCAGTGCAATAAAAGCAGCTTCTGTATTTATGAGTGCAATCCCAATGGTCATCGCATATCCGTTCATACAGAAATATTTTACAAAAGGAACGCTCCTTGGATCGGTCAAAGGCTGATCCGGAGAAGATAAAAGGAGGAAAAGATGAGAAAAGTCAAAGGCTTTCTTCTGGTTGTTTTAGCATTGCTTATCGCTATGCCGGTATTTGCTTCTGGAAGTGGAGAGACAAAGCAGGCAGCGGGTACTCCCGAAGACCCTGTATCGATAGATCTCTGGTTCGGTGCAGCTATCACGGAAGCTGGTATGATTCCGGAGGATTGGGTCGGATATGATATCATCCGCAATGAGCTGGGAATTGATCTTCACCTGACAATGCTGCCATCCAATGAGTCTGACCAGGATGTGAGAATCCAGGCAGCAGGAGCTGCTAATGAGCTTCCTGATATCTTCATGGTCCGCCGTCCGGTACTTGTGAACCTTGTGGAGCAGGGGCTTGTCGCACAGGTTGATGACTGTTTTGCAAAGATGCCTGTACGTACAGCACTCATCTATGATGAGAATGCTATTGCGCATGCGACTGTTGAGGGAAATGTCTATGGTTTTGCTTCTCCTGGAGCAATCGTCAGGAATGAAGGACTCTTGGTCAGAAAGGACTGGCTGGATAAACTCGGTCTCAGCGTTCCTACAACTCTCGATGAGTTCATGGAAGTCGCAAGGGCTTTCACATTCGAGGATCCAGATGGAAATGGCAGAGATGATACATATGGCTATGGTGCATTCGTTGAAACAGATGCGACGCTCAAAGGTTATCCAGGCTCAAGACTCTGGCCTATCATGGGTGCTTTCGGCGTAGAAGGTCTCTGGAGTTTTGATAGCGAAACTGCCGGCCTCTCCATCTACAAGCCTGAATTCTATGATTTCATGGTAACTCTGAAGGGTATGTGTGATGAGGGAATCATAGATCCGAACTGGCTTTCATATAAGAAGGATGATTTCCGTGCAGCTTGGAAGCAGGGCAGATTCGGTATCATGTATGAGCAGAATGCAGCTTATGCAGCTACAGCTAACTATGCTCCGTTCGATGCAAATTTCCCTGATGGAGAGTGGATTGTCATCGATGCAATTGAAGGTCCTGATGGAAAAGCCTCAATTGGTGCTTATGATATGAACTATCGTATCTATGCTGTAAGCCAGAAAGCAGCTGATGAAGGCAAACTCGATAAGATCTGTGAGCTTCTTGAGTGGATGAGCAGTGATGAAGGCTATTATCTCCTTGGCTGGGGACAGGAAGGCGTCAACTATGTGTTTGACGAGGATGGTATTCCTGTTGCGGGTGATCTTGGCGACAACGCATTCACAGGCAGCAAGGGGCAGGTCGTCACACAGCTCAGAAACATGGTCTTCTACAATGGCGATGTTGAGCTTGCATCACGCTATCCGACCTATGTTACTGAAGTTTCAGGAAAGACTATGTCCGCACTTACGACACTGCGCGAGATGCAGGCTAAGAAGTGGACTAATGCAATTGGCTCAGGAACAATGCCGACTCCTAATGCTGACGTGCAGAGATATTACGATCAGAGCCTCGCAGAATTCCTTACAGGAGCGAAAGAGCTTACACAGGAAAACTGGCAGGCATTCATTGATCAGTTCAACGCTATCGGTGGAGCAGCGTGGAACGAAGAAGGCATTGCTAAGATGCAGGCAGACGGGCTTATCCGCTGATGATTATATGGCCGCTCTCAGGGGCGGCCTTACTGAGAGGACTTATGGCTGAAGCTTTATCTATCATGATGGTCAGAAGCTTGGAAAAGCGTTACAGGCCGGGAATGATGAACTGGCATTATGAACATGGGCTGGCACTCTATGCTAGTCTCATCGCTTCTTCTTTATATAAGGATGATTCCATCTATCCCTGGGTATATTCCATGTATAGCCCTCTGATAAATGATGATGGCAGCATCGTGACATACAGAAAAGGCGAGTATAATCTCGATCAGATCAATGCTGGCAGAGCGCTTTTCGCTCTTGCTGATAGAAGCGGGGAATCACGCTTTGAAAAAGCGGCGGAAATGCTCTTTTCACAGCTTGAGACCCAGCCAAGATGTAACTGCGGTGTCTACTGGCATAAGGAAATCTATCCATGGCAGATCTGGCTCGATGGTGTTTATATGGAAGGCCCGTTCAAGGCTGAATATGCTTTGAGACATGATGATGCTGAAGCTTTCGACGACATTGTCAGGCAATGTATCACCGTTTATGAAACGATGAAGGATAAAAAGACTGGACTTCTTTACCATGGATATGATGAATCGAGAGGAATGAAGTGGTCCGATGACGAGACCGGTCTTTCTCCTCATTTCTGGTCACGGGCAATCGGGTGGTATCTGATGGCTCTTATCGATATCCTTGATTATCTTCCCTCATCACATAGTGGAAGAGGAGAACTTGTTTCAATTATCCAGAAGCTTTCTGAAAGCGTCCTTTCATTCCAGAGTGAGAGCGGAATGTGGTATCAGGTGACAGATGAAGGAGGAAGAGAGGGCAATTATCTGGAAACTTCCGCATCTTCAATGTTCGCCTATTCATTCCTGAAAGGCTCTCGTATGGGATATCTTGCTCCGCGGTTTGTCCAGTATGGGCTCAAGGCTATTGAAGACATAAAGGGAAGATATCTTACAGGAGATGGGGATGATCTGCATCTGGCTGGTACCTGTTCTGTTTCAGGCCTGGGGGGCAATCCCTATCGTGACGGATCTTTCAGGTATTATATCAGCGAAGCAAAACGTGTTGATGATTTCAAAGGCGTTGGATCTTTTATCCTTGCATGTACTGAAGCGGAGCGGCTGTAATGGATGTCAGGCTTCATACGAAAAAAGATTCTGCTAAGGATATTCTTGCTGCCTTTGAAAGTGATGGTATTGCTGTACTGAAAGGCGGTGTGTATCATTCTTCGCCATTTTCCATGCCTTCGGGATCACGTCTTGTCATTGAAAAGGGGGCAACACTTAAGTTCATCCCGGACTTTTCGCTGTATCCTCCTGTCTACACCAGATGGGAAGGTGTTCAATGCTGGTGCATGCAGCCGTGCCTTTTCATCAATGAATGCCAGAATGTCATTGTGGAAGGCGAGGGAACGATTGATGGTTCTGGCGAGCTCTGGTGGAAGACCTGTCTTGAGAAGAGAGAGAAAAACAGGTCTCCTGAAAATGAGCTGGAACTGAAGTTCGCTTCTCTCAATCCTGATTATAAGAATCAGCCCGGAGGTGGCGGTGGAAGAGAATTCCAGTTCCTCAGGCCTCCTCTTGTGCAGATCAGGAAAAGCTCTGGCATAGTCATCAGAGGGCTTGAATTGAAGAATTCTCCTTTCTGGACGCTCCATCCGCTCTTTTCTGATCATATAGTGATTGATGATATCAGGATATCAAATCCATATGATGCACCAAATACAGATGGTATAGATATCGAATCATCGAGCTATGTCACAGTTTCTTCTTCTCTGGTTGATGTAGGTGATGATGGTATAGCAATCAAATCCGGTTCAGGAGAAGCCGGCCGCCGTGATAATATCCCTTCACAGCATATTACAATCAGAGGCTGTACGGTGAAAGCTGCTCATGGTGGTGCTGTAATTGGTTCAGAGACTGCTGCTGAGATTTCTGATATCACAGTGGAAGATTGTACTTTTGATGGTACTGACAGAGGCATAAGGATCAAGACAAGAAGAGGACGAGGAGGTCTGATCCATGATCTTGTATTCAGGAACCTGAAGATGGATGGCAATCTCTGTCCGTTCGTGATAAACACATATTACAGATGTGGAACAAATGATGAGTCTCTGTTCTCGCTCTCTCCGCTTCCTGCAGATGAGTCGACCCCTGTAATCCATTCGATTCTTATAGAAAACTGCATAGCACGCTCTTCCCGTGCATCCTGCGGCATGGCTGTAGGATTGCCAGAAAGTCCGATCAGGGATGTCCGGATAATATCATCATATTTTTCTGCAGCCTCAGCCTCTCTTGTCCCGATTTCCGAAAGTGATATGTATTGCGGTCTGCCAGAACCGCCATCAAGAGGCTTCAGACTCAGGAATATAGAGGTCAGTATAGAAGATACAGAGATAGAGTGTGATGGTGAGAAGATAATAGCAGAAGAAGGTACTGTTCTCGTCTGAATTTGCTTTATGCTTTCATGTATGGTACGCTTTTCCTGTGATTGACAGAGAACCTACAGTAAGAGAGAAGAAGCTTGAGGACAAGCTGAACTCCTTCTATTTTGATTTGGCGAATACAGAAGCTCTCAGTGATAAAGAGCGGGAAAAGCTTTATAAGAATATCACAAAGACCATTGATAAGCTTGAAGAGGAAGAGGAGAAGGCAAAAGCATGGGCAAAGTATATCTCTGATTCCCATGATGAGCTGAAAGCAAGGCTGAAGGATACCGTCAACAGCAATAAGAAGGGATTTCTCATCTCCCGCGCACCTGCTAATGGCACGATTGATTATAGAGAGGAGAAGACACTGCACTTTGCCAGAGGCATAAATTTCTACAAGCTCTTTCTTGTATTCTTTGTGGGGTCATTTGCCGGGGTGATTGTCGAGATGCTCTGGTGTTTTGTCCGTCATGGTCATTTCGAGAGCAGGACAGGACTGGTCTATGGTCCATTCAATCCTGTATATGGGACTGGCGCACTCTGCCTTTCATGGGTGTTATATGAATACAGAAACAGATCTGCCATCTACTCTTTTCTTGGTGGTTTCATCACCGGAAGCGTTGTTGAGTATGTCTGCTCGTTCGTTCAGGAGACTCTCTTCGGCTCTACCAGCTGGGATTATTCCAATGTGCCACTGAATATAAATGGCAGAATCTGTCTGCTGTATTCGATCTTCTGGGGATTCTTAGGTGTTTTCTGGATCAAATCAGTCTATCCGCGATTCTCTATCTGGGTTCTGAAAATACCGAATAGAATCGGAAAAGCGCTGGTCTGGATTCTCCTTGCCTTCATGCTCTTTGATGCAGCTGTCAGCGGGATTGCTGTATACAGATGGTCAGAGCGGGTGAAAGGCAAAGAGAGCTCCAACGCGGTTGAAAGTTTTCTGGACAGACGCTTTACGGATGAACGCATGCAGAGAATCTATCCAAATATGGTCTTCCATGAAGATTAGGTATTGTTCATGAAAGCTTTTTCCACTGCATCTGCTACATGCTCGCAGGCATCTGTGCACTCTTCGAGATAACGGTAGATGTCTCTCCATATGATGATGTCCAGAGCAGATGTCGAAGAAGTATGAAGCTCTCTCATGTTCTCAATGAAGATTTTATCGGCTTCCTCTTCCATCGTGTTTATGGTGATGATTCTTTCTTTCAGTGTTTTAGAGTGCCTGAAATTGCTGAAATCTTCCATCAGTAACTGCATCTCCGCACAGCAGCGTTCCACAATTGCTGTTGCACTATGCATCTGGGGCTTGATCTCCCTGATATTGTCACAATAAAGACGAAGAACGACATCCTCGATTTTGTCTACAACTTCATCCAGGCACTGGCTGAGGAGGATGATGTCATCCCGTTCAATCGGGGTGATAAAAGCCTTTGCCAATACATTCATCAGTTCATGCTTCAGCATATCAGCATCATGCTCTGTTTTGTGTATCTCATCGAGAATAGGGGAGAGATTATCAGGGTTGTAATCTGAAATACACCGCATGAGTATTTTGGAAGCTGTCACAGCATGTGCAGCGACTCCTTTGAACGTATCAAAATAAAACGTGTCTGTTTTCTTGCCCATATATGCTCCTTCAGAATATGAAGAGGAAGATCTTTGCCATCAGAAAGCTTATCAATCCACAGCCCGGGAATGTGAAGATCCATGTCAGGACCATATCCTTGACTACAGAGAAATTTATTGCCCCGAGACGTCTTGAGGCTCCTACACCCATTATTGCGCTTGTCTTGGTATGTGTCGTGGAAACAGGGATGCCGAAAAGGGATGAGAAGAGAAGACAGAGCGAGGCAGCAGCATCGGCACTGAATCCCTGATACCGTTCCAGCTTAACCATATCCATACCGACTGAGCGGATGATTTTCTCTCCTCCGACACTTGTTCCTGTTCCCATTACGATGGAACAGATGAGCATCAGATAGACAGGGATGATTACACCTTGCACGCTGGTCTGGCCGTTGGCAAATCCTATAGCCAGAAAGAGAACGCCGATGAATTTCTGTCCATCCTGTGCTCCGTGCATGAAGCTCATGGCCGCAGCTCCTGCAATCTGTGCATAACTGAAAAATGTATTTGTCTTGCGTCTGTCCATGCGCCGGCAGATAAGAACCACCAGTCTGCAGACAGCAAAACCTATGGCAAAGCCAAGAAGGAGGGACAGGAAGAGGCCGTAGATGACTTTTATCCATTCCTGCCCGTTGATGGCTTCCCAGCCCCTTCCAGAGGCTAATGCCGCACCTGTGAGTCCGGCTATGAGGCTATGGCTTTCACTTGTAGGGATACCGAATACAGAAGCAGCTGTACTGTAAACGACGATGGAGAAGAGGGCTGCACAGAGTGCTATGAGTGCTGTATGCGTATCGTTTCCGAAATCGACCATGCCGCTGATTGTCGAAGCGACAGATGCATTAATATGCGTCATGATAAGAACACCGAGAAAATTGAAGACAGCACTCATCATGATAGCTTTCCGCGGTGGTAGGCATCTGGTTGTTATACAGGTTGCAATGGCATTAGGTGCATCTGTCCAGCCGTTTACGAATATAACCCCCAGTGTCAGCAGCGCTGTGACAAAAAGCGCTGGTGATGAGACAATCTGATTCAAGAAATAGAGAAACCCTGTTTCCATCTTTAGCTCCAGGGAAAATCGTATGTTAATGTTAATTGTCTGTAAACTCCAGATTGCGTTTAAATTGTTAGTAATGTGTTAATTCTGTTCTGTTTTTTTTGTAAATGAAATCTGATTTTTCAGATATTTATTTATCATAAAATGAATTATGAAAAATGAATGATACCAGTGAAGGTGTTATCTGCTTAAAAAGGCATATTAATCGCCGTCCTTCTGCATTTGCCCTATCTGAGACAAAGTATTATCTTTTCTTAGCTTGGGCTTTACCATTTAAGGAGATTATTATAATTGGATATATATGGAGGCTGGGATGAGTGAGCGTTTGATTGGTATTCTCACAGATTCATTTTTCAAGATACTTATTCCTGGCCTGACAGTCACTATACCGCTGACTATCATTTCCTTTGCTTTGGCTATGATTATTGCCATTGCAGTTGCTCTGATTCAGTTCGCTGGTGTGAAAGTGCTGAAGGAGATTGCCAGATTCTATATCTGGGTGATAAGAGGTACGCCTCTTCTTGTTCAGCTTTTTGTCGTTTTCTATGGATTGCCCAATGTCGGCATTCTCATTGATCCTTTTCCCGCGGCTGTACTTGTGTTTGCAATCAATGAAGGGGCGTATTGTGCAGAGACAATAAGAGCAGGGCTTGAAGCTGTTCCTTCAGGCCAGATGGAAGCTGGAGAATGTGCTGGCATGTCCTATATGCAGATAATGCGCCGTATCCTGCTGCCTCAGGCACTGCGTATTTCCTTTCCATCCCTTGCGAATTCAATCATCTCCATGGTCAAGGATACATCGCTTGCTGCGAATATCACAGTTACGGAGATGTTCATGGCAACTCAGCGTATAGTAGCTAGAACTTATGAGCCATTGGCTCTGTATGTCGAGGTCGGAATTATCTATCTGATATTCTGCACGGTACTCTCCCGTGTCCAGAGATGGGGAGAGAAGAGGCTGGGGAGGTACAGGATATGATTCTCTCCGTAAATGATGTCAGGAAATCATTTGATGGCGCTCAGATACTCAGAGGTATCAGCCTGTCGGTGAATAAGGGGGATGTTGTAGCTATTCTCGGTCCTTCCGGATCGGGGAAGACCACATTTTTAAGATGTCTGAATTATCTTGAGATTGCGGATTCCGGGCGCATGACGTTCTCAGGTATTGATTATGATATGCATTCGCTTGCGAAAAAGGAGATTGCCGCAATCAGGAAGCGTACAGGTTTTGTCTTCCAGTCATTCAACCTTTTCCGCAACAAGACGGCACTGGAGAATGTGACAGAAGGGCTTGTCATTGCCCGGAAGATGGATAAAAAGGAAGCAAGAGAGATAGCTGAAGCGACACTGAGGAAGGTCGGAATGCTTGATTGGGCTTCGCACTATCCCTCAGAGCTCTCCGGAGGACAGCAGCAGAGAGTAGCAATTGCAAGAGCCATAGCCACTGATCCTGAAATCGTCTATTTTGATGAACCGACATCCGCACTCGATCCGGAACTTGCAGGGGAAGTGCTGTCTGTCATGCGTATGCTGGCAGAAGAAGGCATGACAATGGTTGTTGTCACTCATGCGATGGATTTTGCCAGAAATGTCTCCAAGCATGTTGTTTTCATGGAGAATGGTGTTGTTGTGGAACAAGGAGAGACTGAAAGAATCTTTTCCTGCCCTGAGCAAGATAGAACCAGGGAATTTCTGAGACTGGAGGAAAAATTATGAGAAAAAGATATATGTTCACTGCGGTATTGCTTTCTGTTTTCATGTTGCTGTCTGCAGGTTGCACGAAGAACGAGGATGAAGATTCTGGTGATCTTCTTTCACGGATTAAGGCAGATGGCGTGCTGACCGTAGCGACGGAAGGTACATGGGCACCTTGGACTTATCATGATGAGGATGGAAATCTCGTCGGTTATGATGTGGAAGTGGCTGAAGGTATTGCAGAGTATATCGGAGTGGAGCCTGAGTTCATTGAAGGCGAGTGGGATGGACTTTTTGCGGGCCTTAATTCAGCCCGTTATGATATAGTCGCCAATGGTGTCGAGGTTACAGAAGAGAGAGCTGAGACTTATGATTTCTCCACTCCTTATGCTTTCATACGTACCGCTGTTATTGTTCCTGAGGATGATGACAGCATACGGAGCCTTGAGGCTCTCGACGGAAAGACAACAGCAAATACGCTTGCCAGCACTTATGCGGCATTGGCGGAAAGCTATGGTGCGAATGCCATCGGTGTTGATGATCTGGCACAGACAATAGAGCTTCTCCTTGCAGGCCGCGTTGATGCTACTCTTAATGCTGAAGTCACATATTATGATTACAAGAAACAGCATCCGGATGCTCCGATTAAAATCACAGTGCTGACTGACTCAGCATCCGAAGTCTCTATTCCAGTGAGAAAAGGTGAGGATTCTGCCTCGTTCCTGCAGGCTGTGAATGAGGCAATTGCGAGTATGAGGGACTCTGGAGAGCTGTCCCGTCTTTCCCTGAAATATTTCGGTAGTGATATTTCTGCCATGGACTGATTTCTTTCTTTCCATGGGTTGTCTCTGAGAGGAAAAAAGAGCAGACTCCATTCTGTTGGAGGCCGTATGGAAAGCAAAGATACACTTGTGGCTTTTTTCTCCCGCAGCGGAGAGAATTTCCGTGTTGGCGATATAAAAGAGGGAAACGGTAAGATTATTGCAGATACAATCTCTTCTCTTATTGGATGCAGGGAATATGAAATTGCATCGCTGAAAGGATATTCTGCAGATTATGAAGAATGCAGCAGGGAGGCAAAGGCGGAACGCGATGAGAATGCCCGCCCATCTCTTCTTAATCTGCTTCCGGATATGGCAGGTATTGTGAACGTAGTGCTTGTTTATCCGAACTGGTGGGGAGACCTTCCGATGCCTGTCTATACGTTTCTGGATTCAATCTGTACAGATTCTCTTAATATCTATCCTGTCTGTACACATGAGGATAATGGCCTAGGCCTGACAGACAGGATGCTCTCCCAGTCTTATCCTCGTTCATCTGTCAGGAAAGGTCTGGCTATAAGAGGTACGACAGTACAGAATGAAAAGGCGGAAGCTGAGAAATCCATCGTGAAATATCTTGAGAGTACTGGTTTGCTCTCCTCGGAGAGGTGATGATATGTTCTCTCTTGGTAATTTTCTAGGGGTAGAGAAAGAGAACAGAAGTCTTCTTTACCGTATTTATTTTGCATTCTTCGCATCGGGCGCGATGAGTACCCTTCTCGGTGCAATCCTTCCAGAGATGGGTGAAAGCTATGGCCTTGATTATGCTTTCCGCGGAATTCTCCTCTCCGCTCATCAGATCGGGAACCTTGTTTCAGTTATTGCTGCAGGTTTCATCCCTTATCTTATCGGACGGAAGAAGAGCACATTCATTCTCGGTATGTGCATCGTGCTGGGGCTTCTTCTTATGACTGTGACAGGCAACCCTATTCTCCTGTTCATCGCATTTGCACTCACAGGAATCGGCAGGGGAACGATGAGCAATATAACAAATGTTGTTGTAGGAGAGACTGCCAGCAATAAGGCTGCGGGGCTTAACCTTCTTCATGCTTCATTTGCTGTTGGAGCTTTCATTTCCCCGTTCGTGGCTATTGCAGTCATTCCTTCATCATGGCGTTTTGCCCCTTGGATATTCGCTTCTCTGATGTTTATTACGCTGCTTCTCATTGTTCTCAGTACGCTTTCATCGGCAAGGATGAAGAAAGAGAAGGGAGAGAGCGCTATTCCACGTTCTCCGCAGTTCTGGCTCAATACATTCATAATGTTCTTCTATCTCTGCGGAGAAGCTTCACTGATGGGATGGCTTGTTACATATTTCCAGGATGCAGGTATCTTCCCGGATGCCGTCTCTACGGCAATGCAGTCCTTCCTTTGGATCATGATACTCATAGGGCGTCTTGCCTGTGCTGTTGTCTCGCCTCGTGTCAATAAGAATGTTCTCATTCTCATTCTCGGTATAATGATGACATCGTTCTTTGTTCTGATGATTACAGCTGCAAATCCCGTTGTCATTGCTGTGGCAGTGCTTCTCGTCGGTGTCTCCATGAGCGGAATATATCCGACAACGCTTTCTACGATGGAACAGAGGTACAATAGCTCCACAGTTGCAACAGGTCTTTGCATCGGAACTGCTACTGTAGGAGCTATTATAATGCCTTCAGTCGTTGGAACTGTTGCAGAGAAAGCTGGTATTGAAGGCGGTATTGCAACAATCTCCCTTGCTCTTGCTGTGATGGTTATTCTGATGGTCATCAAAGTTATTACAGCAAGAAAGAAAGCTTAATAATCGATAGAGACTTCTCCTGATATGGCTTTGCCCGTCTCTGGCAGTGCTGGCCGAAGTGTTGTGCTGAAGCCAGCATCCCAGCCATCCTCTTCCTCCGTAAGTACTATGCAAGGCGGGGTATCCCCCTCAAAAGCACCGCTCAAGCTTTCAAGCCTTATAGCTCTTGTATTGTCTCCATCCGTGAAGAGTATGCCATCGGACGAGAATATGTATCCATCCATATTGTATCCGCTTCCTGTGAGCGTGATTTCCAGCTGCCCTGATATCCTGATGCCATCCCCTATGGAGTAATCTGAAAGAAGCAGTGATGCCTGAGCCTCATTTCCGTTTTCCACATCGAAGCTTTCCAGTGAGATTACACGGCTTGAACTTCCATTGACAAGTGAGCGGAATGCGAAGAGCAGATTGCTCGTCCTCGCTTTTTCGAGAAGTGAGGCGATATATTCCGTTTCTCTGACATCTTCCTCATATGGTGGTATGACAGATTTTTCAAGCAGACTTTCCAATGGAGTGAAGAATTCATGTTCATTATAGACTATTCTTGATTTTCCGCTTTCCGAATCAGCTTCAATCATAATCAGGCCATCCTTCTCTGCCCTGATAACAAGCTTCCAGCCATTCTTATTTGCTCCCAGTTCTGCTGTGGCATTCTCCATGGCCACGACTTCTGCTGCAGATGGGATGTAAGGAAAAAGAGCAAAAGCATCTCTGACAAGAGTCTGTGCAATAACAGCAATGTTCTCTTCATTGAATTTATCATTTTCTTCAGGAAGGAGTGTCACAAGAAGGCAATCTTCACCATTGATGGCAATATCCCCTGAAACAGGAGAGGCGAGGATTTTTCCCTGTTTCAGTGAACCTTTCAGATCAGAGAGGGTTATGATTGTTCCATCGTTCTCGATTTCCCCTGAGAGCGTATAGGCTGAGTGAAGATGATCTATGATGATGGAAAGCTCACCCATACCGCAGCTGACAGTCTTCGTGATATGGATGGTTTCTCCATCATTCTCTGTCTCTGCATCTGCAAGGAAATCTGCAGAGGTTATTTCTTCGAAAAGTTCCAAGACCAATGCCTTGCCGATGTTCATGTTCTCCTCATGCTTTTCCGGAACAGGATTGCAGGAAGAGAGCGCTGTGATGATAGCAGTCAATGCCAGAAAAAAAGTAATCCGCATAGGACCTCCTATCTTCCTATACGGATTAAGTCATGTTTTATGACAACTTTCAGCGTGATTTTCTTTGTTTTCTTGCTTCTTCCGCTGTCAGTCCGTTGCGTCCGTAGATTCTGGCAAGGAAGTGGAAGCGGGATCTGCGCCACTCTGTGAAGCTGTTTTTCTCCATTCTCCATGTCCAGTTCTTATCGTTGCACGTAGAAGGGAAGTTCATCCTTGCTTCGCTTCCGAGTTCCAGAATATCCTGCATCGGAATGATGACTGTGTCTGCATTCGACATCATCAGCGAGCGGATCATGGACCAGATAATCTCTTCATCGGAGGAGGCGAGATACTCTCTGACATGATGCTTCTGGAGATCTGAAAGCTCTGAATACCAGCCTTTGATGGTGTTGTTGTCATGAGTACCTGTATATGCGACAAAGTCCCGTGTGTAGTTGTGCATCAGGAAATCATCGTATGTATTGAGCGTACCGTCCTCATTCCAGGAAAAGCCGAACTGAGCGATTTTCATTCCAGGAAAACCAAAACGTTCGCGTAATGCAGCGACCGATGGCGTCATCCAGCCCAGATCCTCTGCGATGATAGGAATTCTTCCCATCTCCTTTTCCAGGGAAGCGAAGAAAGCTTTTCCCGGTGATTTCCTCCAGATACCATGTTCTGCTGTCCTGGCATTTGCTTTGATTTCATAATAGGCATCAAAGCCCCTGAAATGATCGATTCTCACGATATCTGTCATCTCAAGACATCTTCTGATCCTTGCTTTCCACCACTGGAAGTCATCTTCTTCGTGCTTCTTCCAGTCATAGACAGGATTTCCCCAGAGCTGGCCTGTAGCAGAGAAATTGTCTGGCGGTACCCCGGAAACTGCACTGTAGTGGCCTTTCGCATCTGTTTTGAAAAGCTCCAGATGTGACCAGGTGTCAGCACTGTCCGCTCCTGCAAAGATCGGAATATCACCAATCATCTTGAGCCCTTTTCTGTGCACATGCTCCAGTAAAGCTGTCATCTGCTTGGAAAAGAGGTATTGCAGAGCAATATAGATATCAATCTCCTGCTTGAATTTCTTTTTCAGGCTGGCAATAGTGATCCGTTCTCTTTTTCCTTCCTTCTCGTCCCAGATTGTATGCCATCTCGCATCATTGTATTTTTCATAGATGACCATGAAGAGAGCATAGTCCTCTATCCAGAAGCTTTCTTTTTTTCTGAATGCTTTTATTTTGTTTCTCTCTGGTCCTTCCAATGCGGCCTTTGCTGCTTTTTTCAGACGTGGTTTCTTCCATTTCTCCACAGCCTGGAAATCAACATATGAAGAAGGAAAGTCTGGATGGAGAAGATCTTCCTTGGTCAGATATCCGTCTCTGTAGAGGAGTTCTGGAGAGAGCAGAAGCTCATTGCCCGCGAAAGCACTTCGCTGGGCATATGGGCTATTCCCATAACCTGTAGGTCCCAGAGGCAGTACCTGCCATAGTGTTGCCCCGGAAAGAGCTATCTGATCTGCAGCTTCATATGCTCCCGGTCCTAGGTCTCCGATTCCATAATCAGAGGGAAGTGATGTTATATGCAGCAGTATACCTGCTGAGCGTTTGCCGCTTATTTCCATGAAACCTCCTTCAGGGTTTCTCCTTCATGAAAGGAGTAGGGAATCAGTGTCTGCATAGGAGTATCCACTTCCCCGTCGAGTAGTCTGAAGAGTATCTCTGCGCTTTTCAGTCCCTTTTCTTTCCCGCTTTGATATATTGTCGTCAGTTCAGGTACTGAAGCCATATCATCTACGATGCCATCGAAGCCTATGACAGAAATATCCTCAAGGCCCTGTCTGCTGAGAACATTGATCACCCCTATCGCTACAGCATCTGACATGCAGACAAAACATGTAGGATGGCTGGAAGAGAGTATTTTCTCTGCACTTTTTATTCCTCCGTCAATGGTTGCATCTGCCGCTTCCAGTATTATTGAGGATTGAGAAATCGAGTATGCCTTAAGTGCTTCGAGATAACCTCTTTTCCTTCTTCTTACAATTGTATCTGCATTCTGGAACCTGTCAGCATAGGCATCATCCGGGAGCGAGATTATAGCGATATTCCTGTGGCCTTTTTCCAGGACTTTCTCCAGCTGCATCCTTGCAGCAGCTGTGTCATCGATAGATACAGAGTATATTTCATCATCTGCAGCTCCATCGATGGAGACGAGCGGAAGATGGCGCCGGCGGAAGACTCCTCTGATGTTCTTGTCAATGATGAGTCCTATCGTGATTATTCCATCGACTGTCGCGTTCTTCACAGCCTCTTCAACAGATGAGTGAAGAGGAGGTATCAGTGTAAGCATATATCCATGTTCCTGACAGACTTCCGCAACTCCTCTTATGACTTGCTGCATGTACGGATTGTGCAATGTTGTTTCAACTCTCTGCGGAAGCAGGAATCCCAGAGCCATATGGTGACCAAGGGAGAAGTTCCTTGCCATCGGATCGGGAATGTAATCGAGTTCCTTTGCGGCCTGCAGAATCCTGCCAACAGCCTCTTTCGATATCCTTTCAGGCGAGTTGAAGGCGAAGGATACCGCTGTCTTGGAGTATCCAGTCTTATTTGCAATATCCTGTATCGTCGTCCGTTTCGCCATCTTCATCCTTTTACAGCCCCCGCAAGAACACCCTTGATAATATACTTCTGACAGAAGAGATAGAAGACTATTACAGGAATCATGGCAAGTACAAGCATTGCCATCATGGCACCCATATCAACAGAGCCGTATCCTCCTCTGAGATACTGTATAGCCACAGGAATCGTCCTGTATTCAGTTCCGATTACAAGATATGGCATAAGGTAGTCATTCCATACCCACATCGTCTCAAGGATCGCTATGGTGATGGCAGTGCTCTTGAGCATCGGCATGACGACTGAGAAGAATGTTCTCACTGGTGTCGCACCGTCAATCATGGCAGCTTCTTCCAGCGCTACCGGGATTGATTTGATGAATCCGCTGAACATGAATGTACTCATGCCGCAGCCGAAACCTACATAGAGTATGATGATACCGACAGGGTTGTCGATATGGATCATATTGGCGAATTTGCTCATCGTGAACATGACCATCTGGAATGGTACTATCATGGAAAACACCAGAAGATAGTAGATTATGCTTGTTACTTTTCCTTTCACCCTGGTGATGTACCATGCAAGCATGCTTGTCAGCAGCAGAATGAAGAAGACAGAAGCCACTGTAATCCAGAGGGAATAGCCGAATGCACTGAAAAAGCTGATTTTCTCTATGCCGTTCGCATAGTTGGACATTCCCACGAAACTCTGCTCGTTAGGCAGCTTGAAAGCCCCTGTACTGGAAATGAAGAGATTACCCTTCACAGAATTCATCACGACAACGAGGATAGGGAAGATGATGAATGCTGCGAAAACAAGAAGAATGAGGAACAATACCCATTTTGTGTATTTTCTTCCGACCTGAGCCATCAGTTCTCAACCTCCTTTTTTCTAGTGAATATGAGCTGGAGAAGGGCAATGGCTGCGACTAATATCGTGAAGATGACAGCCTTGGCCTGACCGACTCCCTCAAATCCTGTTCTTGAGTAGAATGTATTGAAAATATTGAGTGCCAGCATTTCTGTCTGATGGTTTGGTGCGCCATTGGTCAGTGCAAGGTTCTGGTCGTACAGCTTGAAACCATTTGTCAGGGTCAGAAAGAGGCATATTGTGATGCTTGGCATGACTGAAGGTATTATGATTCTGAATAGTGTTGTGCGGCCGTTGGCTCCATCAATAGCAGCTGCCTCAAGCATATCGCTGGAAACATTCTGGATGGCGGCAATATAGATGACCATCATGTATCCGATATTCTGCCAGTTCATCAGTATTACAAGTCCCCAGAAGCCATAAGTGGCATCTGAAAGAAGGGTTTTCTCAAATCCGGCGAGTACGCCGTTCAATACCACCTGCCAGATCCAGCCAAGAACGATTCCGCCGATCAGGTTCGGCATGAAGAATACTGTACGGAAGGCATTTGTTCCAGGTACGTTCCTTGTAAGGGCAAGAGCAAGTGCGAAGGCGAAAATGTTTATCGTAATTACAGTTACAATGGTGAAAAAGAGTGTGAACCAGAATGCCTGGGTGAAATAATTATCTACTGTAAAAGCTCTTACGTAATTCTTGAATCCTACGAATGTAGCATCCGTTATGGTCGTGAACTCACAGAATGAGAGTACAAAGCCCCAGATCATAGGAATAAGGAATGCCAGGGCAAAGCATATCAGCGCGGGAAGCGCGAAAAGAGGGAAGTATTTTCTTATGGCTTTTTCCATAAAAGCACCTCGTGATGTTCTTTTAAGAATAAAGCCGTCAGATCTGGGCGAAATGACGGCTTATCTTCTGGCTATTTAAAGCTATTATCTGCCAGTCAGCTCAGCTTCACGTGCCCATGCATCGATTGCAGCCTGTGTAACCTGATCCCAGGTGTAGTTGCCATTGATGTATTCAAGCATAGCCTGAGCAAAATCAGCCTTCCACTGCTCTGATGGGATTCCGTTGAATACCCATGGGATTGATGTCACGCCATCTTTGTTCATCCAGATATTGACCTGCTTTGCAAGAGGATCTGATGGGACTTCATCAGCTGTGAATGATGAGAACGGTGTGATGAACATCAGCTGGTTTGTTACGATCTTTTTGCCTTCATCGCTGCTGTAGAGCCATGTAAGGAATGTATCGGCACCTTCAAGAGCTTCTGCGGAAGCATTCTTGTTGAATGCAAGGTAGTTCTCTGTTCCTACATTGATGCCCTTTGTCTCTTCGCCATCGAGGTCCATGTAGATTGGCAGGAATTTGATATCACTGTCTGCTACAACATTGCCCTGGGTTCCAAGAATCTGTGCAGCTGCCCAGTTTCCATTCTGTACCATGGCAACCTGTCCAAGTGCGAACTCTGCCATACTGTCAGCATCTGCTTTTGCTCCAACCATTCCCTTCGGTGTGATGGAATTGTTGAGGTAGAGGTCGAAGATGTTCTGGAAGTTCTTTGAATATTCGAAATCGAATGTTGCTGCAGCCTGAGCAGTTGCGAGATCACCATACTCAGCCTGAAGAACAGGGTTCACAAGGTGAGTTGTCCATCTCCACTCTGAACCTGGCATGAATGATGTGGAAGCGAATACGCCCTGGATTCCAAGCTCATCGAGGTGAGCTGTCATATCCTCTACAACTGCCTTCAGAGTTTCGAAATCTGTGATTTCCTCTGCGCTGGAAATAGCTACAGCCTTATCAGGAAGAGCAAAGTACTTTCTCATGATAGCGTCGTTATAGATGATGCCGTAGCCTTCAACTGCATATGGAACAGCTACTACATTACCATCGAGGGAGAGTGCCATGCCTTTGTCAGCAAGAAGATTATAGAAATCTGTATCCTGAAGAGGAGCTACTGTGTTGACGTTCTCTGCAATACCTACTGGTCCGTTTACCTGGAAGATTGTAGGAGGAGCAGACTTGGAGAGCTCACTTCTGAGAGTTGACTGATACTGATTAGATGCAGCTGTGACGACTTTGAGGTCATACTGAGGATATGCTGCCTCGAAAGCTGGTTCTACGACGTCTGTGTAAACGTCTGCGATTTCTGGTTTGAAGTTGAGGAAGTAGACTTCTGTCTTTCCTGATGATTCATTTGAACCGTTTGCGAAGGCTCCGGAAAGAGCAAGTGCTGCGACAAGCAGGATTGTCAAAGCTTTCTTCATACGTTTCTCCTTTTTGTATTGCGGTTTAGTTTCTTTCCTTTTTTATCCGCTGATTTAACAGTAAATCGGTTTTGTTAACCGGTCAACAAAAAGTTTTGAGAATTTTTCAGTCATATTCAGCGATTCGCTTATTCTCGCGTCAGTTCTGAGTGACAACATTCCATCATTCAGTTAGAATTGGAGTGTTATGAATACCGAACTGGTTTATCAATTGATAATGATTGTCGTAGGTCTTATATTGATTTATCTGGCAATCAAGAAGGATATGGAGCCAACGCTCCTCCTTCCAATGGGTTTCGGAGCGATTCTCGTAAACCTGCCTGGTTCTGTCATGCTTCAGGATAATGCTATCCTGCAGTGGCTGTACAATGTAGGTATCGAGAGCGCAGAAGCATTCCCGCTTCTTCTCTTCATCGGAATCGGTGCAATGATTGATTTCGGTCCGCTCATTTCCAAGCCATGGCTGATCTTCATCGGAGCAGCAGGGCAGGGTGGTATCTTCATCTCAATGATGATTGCTGCTGCACTTGGTTTCCCTCTCAACGATGCGGCATCAATCGGTATCATTGGTGCAGCTGACGGTCCGACAGCAATTCTTGTTTCTCAGCGTCTTAGCTCAAACTATATGGCTGCGATTCTTATTGTTGCATATTGCTATATGGCTCTTGTTCCGCTTATTCAGCCTGTTGTTCTCAAGGCAACGACAACAAAGAAAGAGAGAGCTATCAAGATGCATTATTCTGCAGCATCTGTTTCCAAGACTACAAGAATCATCTTCCCGATTGCCACAACAGTCGTCTGTGGTATTCTCGCACCAGATTCAGCTGCCCTTGTAGGTATGCTCATGTTCGGAAACCTTCTGAGAGAGTGCGGCGTTCTTGATAATCTCTCCAGAGCTGCTCAGGATATGCTGTCCCCGCTCATCACGCTCATGCTTGGTCTGGCAATTTCCCCGATGATGTCTGGTCCACAGCTTATCCAGCCTGAGACTCTGATGATCATGGCATTCGGTCTTGTTGCTTTCATCTTCGATACAGCCTGCGGTGTCATCTTCCTCAAGATAGTCAACATCTTCCTTCCGAAGGACAAGAAGATCAATCCGCTTATCGGTGGTGCTGGAATCTCTGCATTCCCGATGTCCTCACGTGTTGTACAGAAGGTCGGTATTGAGGCTAACAAGCAGAACCACCTCCTGCCATTCGCACTTGGTGCTAACGTTTCCGGACAGATCGCTTCTGTTCTTGCCGGAGGTCTTCTCATGTCCACACTGCTTCCGCATGTCACTAGTGTGACAAATGCAATCAATGCATTCGGCGCAGTTCTCTGATGGAGGTTAAAATGATTGAAAAACTTGATTCAGCAGTTGTAGATCAGCTTCTTGAAAGCGGAGAACTGACAGAGGCTCAGATCGATATGGTTGGAGAAATGGTTGCAGAGGGCAAGCAGACTTCTGAGATAGTTTCTGCAGTTCTTGAGGAGAACTATCATGCTTCTGCAGCAGTCGGAATCGGATTGTCAAGCTGGGGGCTTCTTGCTGGTGCTCTTGGCATCCTCTTTGTAGTCCTTATTGTGCTCAATAAGCTTACAAGCGGAAAGAAAGACGATAATAACTGAGGTTTATACCTTAACTGTTATGGAAGCTCTCTTCGGAGGGCTTCTTTTCTTTCATGAAGTTTTCATGAACTTAGTTGACTGAATTTCCTCACTCGCATAATGTTTGTTCGGAACCGAACTATGTACAATGAACTTCTTTTTATGGCCGGCTCCCTTGGGAGGCTGGTAAGGAAAAATGTTGACAGGATTCTCCGTTCCACTGGCCTGACATCTGCTATGTTCACAACTCTTTTATGCATAGATGAACTTGGAGGTGCCTGTCAGAAAGAAATCGAGGACAGACTTATTCTTTCCCGGGCTACAGTTTCATCAATGCTTGATGTTCTGGAAAGAGGTGGCTTGATTGTCCGGAACCGTGATCAAGAGGACGGCAGGGTACGACACATAATGATTACAGATGAAGGCCATGCACGCTTCTCTGCAGCACGGGAGCGTATGAAGAATATAGAGAATGGGATGGGGTTGGCCATCTCTTCCGATGAAAAGGAAAAATATATGGATATATCTCAAAAACTGAAAAAAGCGCTTGAGGAGGGCTTATGCTGAAAACTCTGCTTTCCCGCGTAAGGGAATACAGGAAGTATGCTTTCATTACACCGCTTCTCATGATCGGCGAGGTCGCGATGGAGGTCCTTATCCCTACACTGATGGCTGTTATCGTCGATACCGGTGTCAGCAGCAATGATATGGGCTTTGTCCTGAGAATAGGAGTGCTGATTGTTCTTGCAGCTTTCCTTTCCCTCTCATTCGGTGTTGCCGGAGCGTGGACAGCCTCCAAGGCTTCCGCGGGGTTTGCTACGAACATCAGAAAGGATCTCTATGCTTCAATCATGGATTTCTCCTTTGCTGATGTCGATAAATTCTCCACGTCTTCTCTCATAACCAGGATGACAACGGATGTCCAGAATGTGCAGCAGTCATTCCAGATGATGATACGTATCTGTGTACGTTCTCCTATCATGTTCATCTTTGCGATTATCATGGTGTATCACAACGGAGGTGCACTCTCGCTGGTATTTGCTGTTGCCATTCCTGTCGTAGCTGTCTGTATCTTCCTTATTTTCCGCCGTACATATACCTCATTCGGCAATGCATTCCGCGGTTACGACTCATTCAACAGGGTTGTTCAGGAAAACCTGAATGGAATCAGAACTGTCAAAGCATATGTCAGGGAGGAAGAGCAGCTTGAGAAGTTCTCGGAAGCTTCTCAGACCATCAGGGATAATTTCAAGAAAGGTCAGACAATCATGGCTCTCATGAATCCTCTGATGATGACTGTCACATATTGCTGTATGATAGCTATCTCCTATGTCGGAGCAAGACTTATCAATATCGGCCATATGGAGACAGGTGAGCTGATGAGTATCTATACATATACAGGTCAGATTCTCTCTTCCCTTGTCATGACAGGTATGGTCATCGTTATGCTCTCCATTGCTCATGCTTCGATGGTTCGTATTGCTGAAGTTCTCAACACAAAGACTTCCATGGACCCGAATCCAGATGGAGAGAAATCAGTCAGGAATGGTTCTATCGAATTCGATCACGTTTCATTCGGATATGGAAAGTCCTCAAAGGTTCTTGATGATATCAATCTGAAGATTGAGAGCGGACAGATGATCGGTATCATAGGAAATACCGGGTCTGGCAAGACATCCCTCATTTCCCTTATCGCACGTCTTTACGATGTTTCCTCAGGTGTGGTCAGGGTCGGAGGAAGGGATGTCCGTGAGTACAATCTTGAAGCATTGAGAAATGAAGTCTCTGTTGTCCTCCAGAAGAATACGCTCTTTTCGGGCACTGTTGCAGAGAATCTGAGATGGGGAAACCCCGATGCAACGGATGAGGAGATCAAAGCTGCTTGTGACATAGCTTCAGCTTCTCCCTTCGTTGAAGCCATGCAGGATGGCTATAACAGCCATGTAGAGCAGGGGGGTACGAACTTCTCCGGCGGACAGAGACAGAGGCTCTGTATTGCCAGAGCACTTCTGAAGAAACCAAAGATTCTTATCATGGATGACTCCACCTCAGCTGTAGATACAGCAACTGACTCCCAGATAAGAAAAGCTTTGAAGGAAGATGTGAAGGATCTGACGAAGATTATCATCAGCCAGCGTCTTTCCTCTGTAATGGAAGCCGATCAGATTATCGTGATGAATAATGGCAGGGTGCAGGATGTGGGAACACATTCTGAGCTCTTGGAACGCAACGCTGATTACCGTGATCTCTATGAGACACAGACGAGAGGAGGTAACCTCGATGATTAGAGGACGCAATGCCGCTGGGGCAAGAGCCAAAGATCCGAAGAAAGCCATGAAGCGTGTGCTCTCCATCGTCTTCGGTGAAAGAAAGAGAAAATTCGTATTCATAGTGGTCTGCATTCTGATTTCAGCATTCTCGATTGTCTATTCGTCGAACTTCCTTGGACAGTTCATTGATCAGTATGTGACACCTCTTATCGGAGTGGAGAATCCTGATTGGGGACCTGTTGCGGCATCTCTGGTACAGTTTGCCATGATTGTCAGCGTCTCAGTTGTTTTCAACTATCTGCTCTCAAGGACAATGGTAAGCATCTCACAGGATACGCTTTATGCAATCCGTATAAGGATGTTCAAGAAGCTGGATTCATTGCCGCTTTCGTACTTCGATCAGAATCAGCATGGTACAATCATGTCACGCTTTTCCAACGATACTGATACGCTCAATCAGTTTATCTCGAATTCGCTGGTACAGCTCATGCAGGCTATTATCACGCTGGTTATGGTCTTCGTGTCCATGCTGATGAATTCTCTGCTTCTGACAGCAGTTGTCATCCTTTTTGCATTCCTGACGCTGAAATCCTCGAGTACGATTGCAAAGTTCTCAGGCCGTCAGTTTGCCAAGCAGCAGTCTGATCTTGGAGATGTGAATGGTTTCATCGAAGAGATGATGAATGGACAGCGTGTTATAATGGTCTTCTGCCATGAAGGACAGAGCAAGGATGATTTCAATGTCCTGAATCATAAACTCCGTACTTCAATGACGGAGAGCAATGCGCTTGCCAATGCTATGGGGCATGTGACAATGAACCTTGGTAATATCGATTATGTGGAAATTGTCATTGTCGGGGCCATTGCTGTTATTATGTCAGGCGGTGTTGCTGCGGGTTACAATA
>CALXLB010000069.1 GCA_944389085.1 uncultured Spirochaetaceae bacterium | reverse complement strand
GGTGCGGAGATGTATGCGATGAGATCCTCAACAAGAAGATCAAGTTCTGCGGCTACGACTTCCTTTGAATACTCCTCAGGATATGTGAATGTCGCTACTCCGTTGCCTTCGAGAGTGTAGACTACTCCAAGATCTCCAAGGCCATACTTCTCATTCTCAAGAGCTATGAATGCATTCACTTCTGCGTCACTTGCTACTGCTGGGTACTCAACAACTGTCTTTCCTGTATCGACTGTTGCTGTAAGCTCAAAGCCTGCATAGCTGTAATTCTTTACAATTGGTTCAGCAACTACTTCTACTTCTTCAACCGGAGCTGGCTCTGCAACAGGCTCTACTACTGGTTCAGGTTCAGCTACAGGAGTTGTTATATAAGCAACTAAATCCTGAGCAAGCTTATCGAGTTCGGCTGCCACTGCTTCTCTGGAAAATGACTCTGGATAAGTAAAGGATGTACTGCTATCACTATCGATGGCATAGACAACACCAAGGTCGCCAAGACCATAGCGCTCATTCTCAAGAGCAATGAATGCTTCAACTTCTTCTGCAGATACTGCAGGGTACTCTAACAAAGCACTTCCATCCCAGATTGAGGCAGTCAATTCATAGCTACCATATCTGTAAAGTCTCACATCAGGTATTGCTGAAAGATCAGCTTTAGCCACGCTAGTCGCTGATTCTGACCAGTTCTTACCATCATATGAACTCTGCAAATATAATGTATATTCCTTTTCAGCCTCCAGATCAGAAAGTTCCAGAGACGATGTATCTCCTGACAATACTGTCCAGCCATCCGGATCTTCACCATTAAGCTGATAGCGATACGCTGTCACGTCAGGATCAGTAAGAGCCCATTCCCAGGTGACTGTCATACCAACAGCTGAGAGAGGAACTGAAATTATCATAAGTAGCGTAAGCAAAACTATCACAAGTCTTTTGAATTTCTGCATACAATCTCCAATGATGGACAAGCCATTCTGTTTTTCATTTTAAGCTTACCACAAAACTCCCGCAAGAAAAAATCAGGTTAATTGGAAGCATCAAGACAAAAAAGCACCTGACAGCGAAGCCAGGTGCAATTGTCAAACGTTATCAAATCAGCTGAAGAAAACAGGCAGATCTCTTACAAGTTCATCGAGCTCGGCAGCTACAACATCCTTCGAATATACATCAGGATATGTGAAAACTGTTGATTCTGGACCTTCGATGGAATATGTGATTCCCATCTCGCCAAGACCATAGCGCTCATTCTCAAGAGCAATGAATTCTTCCACAAGAGATTCGGAAACAGCTGGATACTCAAGAACAGTCTTACCTGTCCAGATAGAAGCTTTCATTTCCAGGCCAGCATATCTGTAAAGCCTTATATCAGGCTGCTCTTCTGTGCTTGCCTTTGCTGTACTGACAGCAGAAGCTGACCAGTGGATACCATCGTATGAACGCTGAAGATAAAGTGTATATTCTTTTGTTGAATCGAGCCCTGTCATCTCCAGATAGTTAGTATCTGCAGAAAGTTCTGTCCAGCCATCTGGATCCTCTCCATCCAGCTGATAGCGGTAAACAGTCACATCCGGATCATCAAGTTCCCAAGTCCATCTTGCAACCATCTCTGCTGCCGTAAGCGGAAGAGCAATCATGACCAACAAAGCCAGAAGCACGATAACAGTTTTCCTAGTCTTCATAAAATTCCCTCTTTTTTCGGAAGTCTAGTACCATTCTAGACCCGCTCTATACACTCCGCAAGAAAAAATATGTTAATTCTGATTAACTTGTTCGACTCATATAATCTTTGTTTTATAATCATTGTATGTCTGAAATAAAAAGCATCGCCGTATTCTGCGGTTCATCATCCGGGGTCAGAAAAGACTATGAAGAAAGCGCAATTGCGCTTGGAAAGGCTATGGCAGAACGTGGAATAGCCCTTGTCTACGGAGGAGGAGCGAAAGGTCTGATGGGAGTAATAGCATCCACAATCCACGACGCAGGCGGACATGTCATCGGAGTCCTTCCAGAAGCTATGAATCTGCCATCTGTCAGGCTCAGGCCCGTAGAAAGTGAGATACTCATCGTCAAGGACATGCATGAAAGAAAGAAAACCATGTATGAGAAAGCAGATGCTTTCATTGCAATGAGCGGAGGGATAGGAACGATTGAGGAAATCAGTGAAATCTACACCTGGAGACAGCTGGGATATCACAACAAGAACATAGCACTGCTGAATACTGCAGGATACTGGGACCCATTCATTCAGATGATTGATAAAGGAGTGGCGGAAGGTTTCATTTCAGAGGAAGTCAGAAGACTCCTGATTGCTGATGATAATATAGAGAATATTCTCACAAGACTGGAAATGGAACATTTCACAGTGCCGGAGAAACTGGGCTGAGCTTGCAGAAGACAAATGGAATGAGGCATATTCTCCTTCATGAGGCAGAGCACAAGAACAGCTATTGATTACCTTTACATCATAATAGGTTCTGCAGCAACAGCACTGGCAGTTACCGTATTCCTCAATCCTGCAAGACTTGCTCCGGGCGGAGTTTCTGGTATATCTACGATTCTTTACCATACTCTAGGCTGGGATCTTGGAACTTCGATGATTGTAATGACCATCCCGATTTTTCTCATCGGAATGAAACTATTCGGAAAGCAATATGGCTTCAGGACACTTCTTGGCTCACTTCTTCTTTCCGTCTTCACATGGGTATGGAGCTATCTCTTAGGGTCTGATGGCATCCTCGATTATTCAAAAGAGATGTCGCTCTGGCTTTCAGCTCTCTACGGGGGCGTGATTTCCGGACTGGGAATGGGACTGGTGATGAAATCAGGATCAAACACAGGAGGCACAGATATAATTGCCCAGATCATCGCACGCTATACACCGCTGACACTGGGAACTTCATTATTCATCGTAGATGCAATAATCATTGCAGTTTCTGCATTGTTCTTCGGAATAGAAAATGCGCTCATCGCTATAGTTGTCGCTTATATCACAGGACTGGCTGTAAACAATGTTGTTCTTTCAGCGGGAACAAATCAGGCAAAGACAGTATATATCATCTCAGATAAAACCGAGGAAATCGGCACCTATATCACTTCAGAACTTGAGAGAGGTGCAACTGTACTTGATGCAAAAGGATTCTTCACAGACCAGTCAAGGCCTATGCTGATGACAGTCATACCAAATCAGGATATCTCAAAGCTGACGCGATGTGTGCATGCGCTTGATGAAAGAGCTTTCATGGTTATCCAGGAGACTTATCAGGTACTTGGAGAGGGCTATACCCCTATAGAGAATATAGCCCACTCAAGCGACGTGACAAAGCACTGAATTATTTTTCCCAGAGCTTCTCAGGATAATAGCCGGACTCGATCTTTCTCTTCAGTTCAGCCATGACATTTGCCTTATCTTCCGGATATGTCATACCAAACCACTTGTCTGGAGTCGTGAAGACCTTCACAGAGCCCTGACCGGATGTAACCAGTTCTGAGACACCATTCGGAAGAAGACACTCAACCTTAGCTTCCTTTATATTCACTTTCTTGAAATTCTCCCAATATACCATGAAGCTCTCAAAGGCTTTCGGAGTGAAGCCGAAGAAGTTCATTGATACAGGCTCCTCTCCTGTGAGCGTCACATCACCGGATGGCATATGGGAAACGACACCACCATCTGCAGTGTATTCAATCTTCGTGTTCTCTTCCATGGATACGAGAACTCCATCCTTGATTACACAGATTGCTCTGGAAACAGAACCGGATGGGCTCATTGTATTCTTAAGAGTGAAACCTACCATTGCATGTGTCGTATCTTCATTTGAAAGAGTTGCAAGGTAATCACCAAGAATGCTGTAAGCACTGCGGCCATAGTAATCATCTGCGTTGATAACCGTGAATGGAGTCTTGACTGCATCTTTTGCACAGAGGATAGCCTGGATTGTTCCCCATGGCTTCTTGCGGTCAACAGAAGCTGCAGCTTCCTCTTCTGTCAGGAGCGCTGTCCTGTCCTGGAAGACATAGTCAGCATCCATGTTGCGTGCGATTCTGTCAAAGAGTCTCTCCCTGAAATCCTTTTCGATATCTTTCCTTATGATAAAAACGACCTTGCCATATCCAGCATGTGCAGCATCGTAGACGCCGAAATCAAGGAGCGTTTCCCCATGCATACCTACTGCATCAATCTGTTTTACTCCACCATAACGGGAACCGAGTCCCGCAGCCATTACAAGAAGCGTTGGTTTCATTCTCTCCTCCTACCAAGGTATATATAGATTTTAGTCGCTTTGTAAGTAATTATCCATCATGAAGTTGAGTTTTCTGAGAATAAGAAGGAAAAACAAAGAATACATATAGCAAACTTAACAAAACAAAACTTTACGTTAAGTTTATATTTGTAAGATATTTTATTGCTATAAAAGAAAATAAATAATATATTCTCTTGAATATCAAAGTATTTTTACGTAAATTATCTTACGTTATGAAAGAAAACAGCCTGAAAGCATTTCTATATCTTGCCCCAGCTCTGCTTCTAGCGCTGCTCTTCTGCTTCATACCGCTTGGCAAAGCTTTCATAGGTTCATTTCTTACCATTTCACAGCAAGGCAGGATTCTGGGGTTTGCCGGGCTTGATAACTACATCTCACTCTTCCGGGACCAGGCATTCCTGTCCAGTGTGAAACATACCCTGCTGTTTACAGTGCTTTTTCTGCCCCTGAATACCGCTATAACTTTACTGGCAGCTGCACTGCTGAAGACAAAGAGAAGATTCACTGCTGCCGCAGAGTATATTTTCATCACCCCGCTTGCATTCTCCCTGTCCGCTCTTGCCCTTATTTTCAAAGAGATATTCCGGGGAAGAGTAAGCATCATAAACCGTATCTTCGGTCTCAGTATTGCCTGGCTGGATGAAAGCATACCTGCAATGATTGTTCTTGTCATTCTGGGCATTTTCCTTGACTTTGCCTTCGATTACCTACTGCTTCTCTCCCAGTTCAGAGGAACGGACAAAAGCATCATAGAAGCCGCGGAAATAGATGGGGCTTCCGGTCTGACATTGTTTTTCAGGATCGAGCTTCCAGCCATACAGAACATGCTTTCTGCTGTCATATTCATGGCACTCAAAGATGCGATTATGATTTCAGCCCCTGTCATGGTCCTTACAGAAGGCGGGCCATTCAGGTCAACAGAGACAATCATGTATTATTACTATCTGGAAGCTTTCCGCAGCGGAAACAGGGCGGCAGGCACTACGATAGCCGTACTGATGGTACTCTTCTCAATTCTCATCATGTCCATCATTTCAAGAAGGAGGAGAGATGTCTAAGATTGCCAGACCCGCACTCATCATAATTCTCTCCCTGCTGATACTCTTCCCTGTGCTTTATGCTTTTTCAGCATCCTTTTTCACTCCGCAGGATTTCACCGCAGAGAATGCAAAGCTGCTGCCATCATCATTCTCGCTGCACAATTACAGCCTTGCACTCTCTCATCGTTACTTCGGACGCTATGTGCTCAATTCGCTTGCTACCGCGACCATGACAGCATTCCTGCGCACTGCAATATCCATTGCAGCTGCATTTGCATTCACACATCTGCGCTTCAAAGGACAGAAGATACTCCTTCCCCTGCTCCTTTCCACGCTTTTCATACCATCAGATGCTCTGCTTTATGAGAATTACATTACGATAGCCCGCCTTTCACTGATTGACAGCTATCTGGGAATAGTACTGCCATCTGTCTTCTCCGCCTCAGCCATGCTGATAACCATCGGAGCATACCTCTCCACCGATAAAGACATATATGATGCCGCCAGAATTGATGGCTGCAGAGATTATAGATACATACTCTCGATTCTCATACCGCTGACCGTGCCAAGCACAGCGGCAATCTTCATCCAGGCTTTCATAAATTCCTTCAACAGCTATCTCTGGCCGCTTCTGGTGACAACAAGACCGAAGATGAGAACAGTACAGGTCGGCATCACCATGCTGGGATTCGCAGAAGAAGGAGAATACGGCGCACAGTTTGCCTCCATTATCGTAATCACAGTCCCATTCCTCATACTTCTGGCATGGGGAAGAAAATCAATAGAAAAAGCCCTGCAGGGAAGAATAACAGCATGAGAAAGAACACATGGACAATATTGAATCCAAAGCAGAACAGAGAGGAGAATATATGAAAAAACTGATTTCAATATCACTTGTAGCACTAGCATGTCTCTCGCTCTTCGCCGGGGGCAGCAGCGAAAGCGGGAATACAGTGATAATCTGGCATTCGAATTCCGGAGCCATCGGCACAGCTTTTGACGATATTGTAGATCGCTTCAATGAGACAGTCGGAGAGGAAAAAGGCATAGAAATAGAGGCTATCTATCAAGGTTCTGCCAACGATGTGCTGACAAAGGTAAAAGCAGCAGCCGCTGCCGATACGTCCACACTTCCTGATATCGCACAGTTCGATGCCACAGCAGCCCTTGATATGATGAATTCCGACTACCTTGTCCTTCCTGAAGAGCTTGGAGTGGACACCTCTGATATAATGCCGGCAGCAATTGAATCTCTGATGTCGGAACGCGGCCTTCTGGCAATACCGTTCAATGCCTCTTCTCTGCTGCTCTATTACAATAAGACGCTCTTCGATTCACTCTCGCTTACTCCGCCGGAGACTCTCGACGAATTCACATCCATCGCACCGCTTCTGGGCGAGAAAGACAGTTCAGGCAACGTCACAAGATATGCCTTTGCCGGCGTACCTGCGACATATGAGCTTGGAGCATTCATCGGCGCCCAGAAAGGTTTGTCATACTTTGTTGACGAGGCAAACGGACACACTGGAACACCAAGGACGGTGCTCTTTGGGAAAGAAGGAACATTCCGCAATTTCCTCGTACACTGGAAATCCCTCTACGATACAGGATATGTGAATAACATCACATCAGGCGTCAGCACCGAGTTCGCTGCAGGACGGACTGCAACAATGCTCGCCTCATCTTCCAATCTTTCCACAGTACTCAATACAGTTGCCGGCAGATTCGAGGTAGGAACAGCATTCGTTCCAAAGACAGATGAAGAAGCTACAGGCGGCGTGAATATCGGAGGAGGAGCGCTCTTCTCATTCACCTCTTCCGATGCTGTGAAAACAGTACTGGAGTACCTTTCATCTGAAGATGTACAGCTTGAATGGGCTGAAAAGACCGGTTATATGCCAGTCAATACAGCCCTGAGCGATAATCCTGAATACATTGCGTTCCTTGCCGATAACCCGCAGTTCAGAGTTGCAATGGAGCAGACAGAAGCTTCAAATCCAGAAGTAACTGGTGTCTGGCTTCCATCTGCTTATCAGATCTACTACTCATTCCAGAGTGAAATCAGGAATGTGACAGAAAACGGGAAGGATATCGATCAGGCCGTTTCCGACATGGAAGCCACGGTACAGAAGGCACTGGATGACTATGCAAGACAGAATCTCGTCTAATACAAACCTTGTTGCCTTCTCAAGAGAAGGGAAACGGACAATGGAGACTCTCATACCCCTGTATGCCAGTTCTGGCTACAGAGTGCTAGATCTCAACTTCTGTGAGATGATGAACCCTTCTTCCATACTCAATACAGATAAAGGATGGGAATACATCGAGAAGCTGAAGGAAGAAAAGCATAAATATAGAATTGACTATATACAGGCACATGCCCCCTATCCCAGAGACTATCTATCGCTCTCTAACACAGAGAAAGAGAAATCGGATATGGAGATACTGCTCTCGATGGATTATGCGGCAGCTCTTGGAATCCCCCAGATAGTAGTGCATCCGATCAAAGGAAGCATCAGAGAGAATATCGAGTATTTCACATCGCTTCTGAAAAGACGGAAACAGCCGATACGGCTAGCAATAGAAAACATGGAAACAGCCAGCGAGATATACTCTGCAGACTCTCTGCTTGAAATAGTGAAACCACTCTATCCGGAATGCAGCATCTGTCTGGATACAGGACACGCCCATATGGCTGGTGAGAATATAGTCTCATTCATCAGGAAAACGCAGAACTACCTCACAGCAACACATATTGCAGACAATAACGGCAAAAGCGACCAGCATCTCCTGCCTGGCTTCGGCACAATATGCTGGGAAGAAGTGATGAAAGCATTCAAGGAGCATTATGAAGGTTATCTGAACTATGAATGCATGTTCTTTTCCAGAGCCCTCCCGCAAAGTGTCTCTGAATCTGTAATAGAACTGTCGCTGTCAATCGGAGAGTGGCTTCTCTCCCTCGCTGCGGAAGAAAGTGCACCTTGAACGGTACTGGCATGATGCACAAAGGGATCCAGGACACTCAGTGAAGCCATCTTCAGCCTTCTCCAGCTGATGCACATGCCACTCCAGTTCATCTATATGCTTCTTCAGCTCTTCAAGCTTATCCAGGTCAGCTGCAAGTTTCTTCCTATACTCTGCAAGGAGTGCCTCACGCCTGAGATTTCCACTTCTGTCCGCATCTTTGAGCTCAAATATCCTTCTCACTTCCTGCAATGAAAAACCTAAGCCTTTAAGCTCGATGATTCTCTTCAGATAGACAAGATCCTCATCTGTATACCATCGCTGTCCGCCTTCTGAGCGTCTGGCCCGGATCAATCCCTGTTCTTCATAGTAACGTATGGTCCGCTCAGAAAGAGAGCTTAAAGCAGCTATCTCCCCTATTCTGTATCGCTTCATGAGAAGATTTTAGCGGAAAATCTGACAAAATTGCAGACTTATTCCGTATAGATATGTATGAGTGATTACACAATAAAGACTGCATATTCAACATTGAGGGAGACACCTCCCGAGGACAGACCAAGGGAAAAGCTTGAACGGCTTGGACCGACAGCTCTTACAGACGAAGAACTTCTGATGCTGATCATAGGATCGGGGAATGCAAAGCGGCCTGTCGATGAAATAGCCAGAGAACTTCTGGAGAAAATTGACAAGAATCCTTCCGTCAGCACTGAGGATATCATGCTCATTCCCGGTATCGGCAAGGCAAAAGCATCCGCGCTCGATGCCGCTTTAGAGCTCGGAAGACGGAGAGTGAGAGGGAAAGGCAGGACTATTGTCAGTCCCGGTGACATCTTCAATGAAATCAGGCACTTTGCTTCAAGACAGCAAGAGCACCTTGTAGTCATCATGCTCAATGGAGCTCATGAAGTCATCGGAACAGTTGTAGCAACCATAGGCCTTCTGAACAGAACAATCGTACATCCCAGAGAAGTATTCTCAGAACCGCTTAAGCAGAGAGCTGCGGCAATAGCAATCGCCCATAACCATCCATCTGGCAACGTGGAGCCTTCTGAGGATGACAAAGATGTCACCAGCCGGCTAAAAAAATGCGGAGATATCCTAGGAATCCGGATTCTCGATCACATTGTCTTCTCTGACCAGAAGTACTACTCATTCCTGGAACATGGATTGATGTAAATATATTTGAAATAATTTTTAATTATTATATAATTAAGGAGGCTAGATGAATAAGGACATCTCATTTTCCTGGGATGCAAAGAAGAATCGGGCAAATGAACGGAAGCATTCCGTATCTTTCGAAGAGGCGTTGACAGTGTTCTATGATGAGGAAGCATTGCTGATAGCTGATGATGAACATTCCATTGAAGAAGACCGTTTCGTGATGATAGGAATGAGCAATCTCTTCCGGATTCTTGTTGACTGCCACTGCTATCGCCAAAAGGATGAAGAAATCAGAATCATATCAGCACGCAAGGCGAACAGAGAAGAAAGGAAGCAATACGAAAAGCTGATAGGAAGGAGAAGAAAATGAAGGATAACTACGATTTCAGCAAAGGCATCAAGAACCCATATGCCAAGAAGCTTAAGAAACAGATCACAATCCGCATCGACGCGGATGCAATAGAATACTTCAAAGAACAGGCGGCCGATGTCGGGATATCCTACCAGAATCTAATCAATCTCTATCTCAGGGACTGTGCAGAGAAGAAAAGAAGGCTGTCATTTTCATGGGAATGAACACCAGCCCGCCCTAATTCAGTTTGCTGCATATATATTTTTGATTAATCGTATTTACTTCAAAAAGCAATTTACACAGTCTTCTCGAATCAGACTTGCTACTCATTGCGGAAGTACGGACTGTTGTAATTAAATTTATTGACACCATATATGACATCATGTCACAATAAAGGAGACATAAAGAAAAATGTCAAAGTGGGAAAAACTCCTTCTGAAACTGAGAAATATTTCTGATGACCTGACGTTCGAAGAACTCAGAAAGATTCTGCTCTCATATGGGTATGAAGAATCCCAGCCAAGAGGGGGAAGCAGCCATTATACTTTCCGGAAGAAAATGCGGAAAATCACAATACCACGCCATAAACCAATTGGTCGTATATATATTGAAATGGTCAGGAAACTGGTAGAAGAGGACGAGAATGATAAAGAATCTTGAATACTATATGAACCTCCCTTACAAGACAGAACTCATCAAAGATACAGAAAAGAATTGCTATGTTGCCTACTGTCCTGAACTGGAAGGATGTATTACATCTGGTAAAACAACCATCGAAGCAATCGAAAACATTGAAGATGCGAAAAAAGCATGGCTGAGTTCTGCATTGGAACATGAAGATCCAATCCCCGAACCCGATTATGCACTCCATTTTTCAGGGCAGATTAGACTAAGAATACCCAAATCATTGCATAAACGTATTTTCATGGAAGCAAGAGAAGAAGGTGTGAGCATGAATCAGTATTGTATTATGAAGCTGTCTGCAGCTGCAGTCGGAAAATGATAATATTTAGTCTGACCTTGTATTTTTACGTTCCTTGCTGATATCATGATGGCCGCAATATAAACAGGAGTCATAAAGAAATGTTTAACAGAACCAGTTCACAACGGGGGGGGGTATTGGCTTGCTAAGCTCCTGCTCCTTTCCCTTGTAATTCTTGCTCTATCAGCATGCTCAGAAGTCATCCTTCTTCCACCAGACAATGGTCATGCCAGCTGGAGCGTCACAATAACAAACCAACCTGGATATTTAAACCCAAAAGAGCCTTTCCAGCTCACCTATCAGACCAATGGTGATTCTACCGCAGATATAACCTGGACAAGTTCCAATCCGGACGTCGTAACAGTCTCTGAAGATGGACTCATCACCGCAGTCGGACCGGGAGAAGCTGAAATAATCGCAGAAATCAATGGCGTGAAAAGCGAACCGGTAAAGGTCACAGTCAACGGAATCGGAGCAGTTTCAGATTTCGATGGCTCAATAACTCCGGAGATGACTGGTACTATTTCCCTGAAGGCATTTGGCAATGCAAGTACTCCAACTGTTCCAGCAGGATATCCTAAAATTACCCCATCATCAGAAGGCATTAATCTCACAGAATCAGGCAATAACACCTACTCACTCACTATTGATAAAGCCAAAGCTGTTGCAGGCGACTATACCATCGATTTCGGCAATGGAATCACATATACATTCACAGTCGTCAATGAAACAGTCATCGTCGATGTGGATGGAGAGGAAATCAAAGCAGTAGCAACTCCGGGGCAGAACATTGAATTGGATCTTACCGAGGCAATTGGTTCTGATGAGATAGCTATAATCACAGATGGAAATGGTAACAAGATCTATGATGTCAATGACGATACTCTTACCCCTCCAGAAGGTTATGAATATGACAAAGATAGCAACACACTGACTGTAACTGTTGCAGAAGGCAATGATGCGAATATCGACATCATCGCAAGGAAAATCAAGGCAAGTCTTTATGACGCAGCGCTGACGATTACAGACGGGAAATACGCTAGACCTACCCTTTCTAAACCAATGGGACAATATGATTCTGTTACTGAAGCCTATACAGCTGCAAAAAAGATGTCTTTCAACGATGGTGTATATATCCAGATTACAAAAGACCTCAAAGAAAATTTCAGCGGCGATGGCTTGGACCAAACCTTCATGACAAAACCTGTCACATTCGATCTTAACGGTCACAGATGGGAGTCGGATGCCGCAAAAAAAAGAATAATCAACATCTCACTGGCTGCTGGAAATGTCTTCAACTTCGTTGGTGGGTCATTCGAAAACAGCGACCTGGTCAAAGGTTCTGATTACCTTGGAGGAGCAATGTACTTACTCAAAACAGGGACAGAACTTATAGGAGGCAATGATTGGCCAAGCCCTGAAAATACAAAGAACGGCTGGGCAACTGTAAATATCTTTGAAACAGATTTCAAGAACAACTATGCAGACTGCGGTGGTGCTATCTGTGTAAACGGTGCAGTAAAACTCAATATCTATAATTCTGAATTCGATGGCAACAAGTCACTGGAGAATCCACGAAACGGAAGGCAGGAATCAGGTGCTGCCATCTATATCTATGAATCAGGCACATCAGGCCCTGGAGAGATTGTCAGCCTCTACGATTGTACATTCACGAATAACTCTGGTATGAACCTATTTGCTGTACAGGCGAAGAACAGAGGTTCATACTTCAATATCTATGGTGGCAAGTTTAGTGGCAATACCCTCTATGGTAACGGTGCAATTGCATATCTCTCCGCATTCAATATATATGGAGGGTCTTTCACAGGAAATTACTCATTTACCGATACTACTATTGAAAATGCCTCCGCATTTATTGTCGCAGAAGAGAATGGAACAACGCTCAGGCCTGCTTTCACAATTGCTGGCGGTATAGTCAGTGGCAGCATTGGAGCTGATTATGGCTTCAATATCGGTAATGCTTCCAATAAAGACCGCATCACATTCAGCGGTGGTTCATTTGGCGCTATGGTATCAGGAGGAGCAGGTTCGTCCACATCTTTCACACCAAGCGGAAAAGTGATTGCAAATGCAACGCTCACTGAAGCAAAGAAAGTTGAATATATTTCCTACACGATTGGAGATGTGACAGAGAATATCAACATCAACAGTCCTTTCAAGTTTGATGAGAATGGTGATGTTGTTTATAAGTTCGAAATTGAGTATTCCACAACTCTCGTTGATAAAAATGTATACAACGCTGATTTCAACACAGAAGTAAGTTCATTCAGCATGCTTCTTCCTTCTGATAAGCTTGATTCAATCAGTACTATCACCGTTCACTGTGCAGACGGTAAAGTTCAGTTGCAAAAGCAACCTTCTGGTGATTTCATTCAACAGTAATGCATACCTTTGGGCAGGACTCTGGTTCTGCCCATTATTTTTCAGAACAGAACCAGAAATCAATTTCAGGTTCATTGCTGATTCATCCATGCAATATAATTCCTGAAGTTCAGTTATATGAACTTAAGAAAGCATTGGAATACAACTAAGAGAAGTGCAATGTTATGCCCTTTCACTGTTACTCCGAAAAGCTCTCTCCTTTCCAATGGAAATCCACCATGCTGTCTTCTCCATTGATATACTTCTTATCCCAGCCATATGGCCATGCCACAGAATCTTCTTCCAAGATATTCTCAAACCAGACAGACTGGCCTTCTATCCATCCGGAGAAGAAAGGATATTCTCCTCCATTAAAAGGACATGCTGAGGATTTTATCACCATGTTCTCTATCTTGCTGCAATTTGCAAAAGCCTGCATATCGATGAAGGTACAAGAGGCAGGAAGAATTATGTTTCCAGTAATCTCAGTACAACCAGAAAAGGCGAATTGTCCGATTTCCTCCAAAGCAGAATCCGATGCAATATCCAAGGAAGCAAGATCTGTACATTTCTCAAAAGCTCTATTGCCGATGCTCCTGACACCACTTCCAAGCCTCAGGTTCTCGATTTTCGTGCCGGAGAAAGCACTGTTGCCAATTTCAGCATTCGGGATATATATGTTCCCTGCTAATGCTGTTCCTGTGAATGCCTCAGCACCAATTGATTCAAGCGTATCGGGGAATGCTATTTCCGTGCCTTTTTCACTGAAAAGGAATGTATCTGTATCGGTATCAGGGCTGATGAACTCAATCTGCTCAAGTGCTTTGGCATTGAGGAATGCACTATCTCCAATCTCCTTGATATCATTTCTGAGAGCAATGCGCTGAAGACTTTGCGCACCGACAAGGACTGCTCCAGGAGTTTCTTCTTCCATGAGTATCACAGCTTCAGTAAAACCTGACCCTGTAATCCCCTGTACCGTACCGCTTGCCGTCGGGAATGGGTTGCTGTCAAAAGCAGGAATCGTAAGACGACCACTGAAACCTACCATAGCAAAAGCTCCATCACCTATGGATTTCAGAGAAGAAGGCAGTGTCAGATCCCCTTGAATATCAAGACGCTGGAAAGCACCTTCACCGATAATCTCAAGCCCTTCAGGAAGAATCAATTCCCCATCCGTCACAGTACAGCTGGTAAACGCCTGACGTCCTATTTCCCTGACATGCCGAGGAATCACGATATCGCCTATAAACTTTGCTCCATCACCTGTATCATATCCTTTGCTGAATGCCCATTGGACAATAGATGTAACAGGAACGCCATTTACGTCATCAGGAACTTTGAACTCATGCTCAGTCTCAAAATCGAATGATGACATCCTGGTCAGCATGTACCCATTCTTTGTACTGTCATACATCAAAGCTAAACCATCAGAGATGGAATCGAGTTCAGCAGGAGTTATGGTTTTCTTTGCCCAGACTGCATAAAGGACAATATCCTCTTCAATGGTTATCGGAAATTCACATAGCTCATAAGTCGAAGAATCTGTACTCCATCCAAGAAATGTCCAGTCATCATCAGATGAAACTGGATTTCCAGGTGTTTCAAGGCTGTTGCCACTCTCTACGGAAACAACCTCCGGAAGAACAGCTTCAGAAGGAGCAAATGCCGGATTTGCAAACTGGACTTCAAATTCCGCAGATTCAGAAAATGGCAAAAGAATTACTGGCGGAATACCCGTCGTCTGATAACATGACGAGAAAACAAGCATTATCAGCGATAATACGAAACAGGTTCTTTTCACGAAAAGAGCCCTCCTTGATGAAAAAAAGACCTGCCACAATCAAGACAGGTCTTCGGAATACAGATCCAAATGCTTATATTACAACAACTTACCCCCCCCACAACACAATCAGAAGGAGGCTGCAACATGCCGATTCAGTTTTCCCATAAAATACCATTACCAAATACCACCATTTAAAGCTTTTCAAGGGAACAACACACTCCATTTCAGCGTACGAATAGCATAGATTGACTCCAGCAACCAAATTGTACCATATGCTGCATCTCTATCCAAATTTTATTTTACTTCAACGCCCATTCCTCTCACGATATCCAGAGCCTGTGATACATCAAGTTCAGCACCTTTTAGTTCTTTAGCGTTATCTGAAAGAGCTATGCCAGAGAGCGATGATGATGTGAGAGCTATACCAGAAAGCGGTGTATGGCGGAAATCAGAACGGGAAAGATCTGATGCCACAATCGAGAGTTTTTTATGGCTTACAGCCGTGAATGATGAATCGTGAAGATCGGAATTATCTATACTCACATCTTCCAACGTTGCTCTGTCGAATGAAATATAGCGTGCAGAGATGCTTTCAGCCTCAACTTTACGTAAGCGCGATGAGAAGAAAACAGCCCCTGTAAGCTTGCAATGAAGGAATCTTACCCGTAAGAAAGAAGCAGATGAGAAATCAGCATTTGAGAAATCACAGGAATCGAAGACAGTGTCGGTAATCACAGCATCAGTGAAGACAGACGAAGAAAAAGAAACTGAATAAAAAGAAGAATCTCTGATGATGCCACCAGAGAAATCTGTTTCTGAGTAATCAGTATCTTTTTCTTCCAGATCTGTCACTTCACCTTCTTCCTGAAGCGAGCTTATGAGATCCATCAGCGGGAATGCCTCTCTTTCAGGACATCAATAACTTCAGAGAGAGTGCAATCCTTCTGGGAAAGCAAGACAAGGAAGTGATACATCAGATCCGCACACTCACCAAGGAAGAGATCCTTATCATCATCCTTGGAAGCTATGACCAGCTCAACCGCTTCCTCTCCGACTTTCTGGGCAATCCTGTTCAGGCCGCGTGAGAAGAGATGATTGGTATATGAACCTTCTACAGGATTAGCCATCCTGTCACGGATTACAGATTCAAGGTAGAAAAGGAACTCAGGAGAAGAGACTTCAGTCGGCTGGTTATCCTCACCGAAGCATGTATCAGCCCCTGTATGGCAGACAGGCCCTGATGGAATGGCTTTAACAAGAAGCGTATCACCATCGCAATCGGCAAGAATCTCTCTCACCTGAAGGAAATTCCCGCTTGTCTCGCCCTTGGTCCAGATTCTGCCGCGTGAACGAGAGAAAAAAGTCACAAGCCCACGGTCGAGCGTAAGCTTATAAGCCTCTTCATTCATGTAGCCCAGCATAAGCACTTTTCTGGTCACTGCATCCTGGACAACAGCTGGAACAAGTCCACCGCCTTTCTCGAAATCGATTGTCATATGCCTCCCCTCTACCTGACCGGAATCCCTGACTCTCTCAGATACCCTTTCAGCCCTGGAATATCTATCTCATGAAAGTGAAAAACTGAAGCGGCAAGTGCGGCATCGGCTTTCCCTTCTTCGAAGATTTCCTTGAAATCTGACATTTTCCCAGCACCACCAGAAGCAATAACGGGAATATCAATATTACCGCTGATTATCCTGGTTAAGTCAACAGCAAAGCCATCTCTTGTCCCATCCTTATCCATAGATGTCAGAAGAATTTCACCAGCTCCCCTGTCTGCAGCCTCCCTTGCCCATTCAAGTGCATCGAGTCCTGTAGGAGTTCTTCCGCCATCTACAAAAGCCTCAAAACCAGAAGGAAGAGCATTATTTGCTTTAGCGTCAAGAGCCAAGACAATGCATTGCGATCCAAAACGGGATGCAAGCCTGTTGATAAGAGAAGGATTCCTGAGCGCCGCTGAATTTACCGAAATCTTATCAGCGCCTGCTCCAAGAAGCCTATCCACATCATCCTCACCTTTTATCCCTCCTCCGACAGTGAAAGGAATGGAAATCGAGAATGCAACATCACGTACAAGATGCTCCATGGTCTTTCTATTCTCAACAGTTGCCGTTATATCCAGAAAAACAAGTTCATCAGCTCCATGAGAGGAATAGTATTCAGCATTCTCAAGTGCGGACCCCGCATCCCGGAGATTGACGAAATTAATGCCTTTCACTGTCCTGCCATCTTTGACATCAAGGCAGGGAATTATTCTGCGGGCAAGCATTCAGCCTCCTTCATTTCCCTGATGGAAATATGCCCTTCATAAAATGCTTTACCGACAATGGCCGCATAGAGGCCAGCCCTATTCAGATTCTCCAGATCGGACACTGAAGAGACCCCGCCGGAAGCTATCAGACGAAGGGATGGGAGATGATTGAGAATCTCTTCATAAAGCTCCAATGACGGACCAGAGAGCATCCCGTCTTTCGCAATGTCTGTAACAGCAGCTTCCTCTATACCCTCTGAAAAGAAACTGGAAAGGAAACCGATGCCGTCCACATCCGTATTCTCCGTCCAGCCAGAAACGGCGACCTTGCCATCCTTCAGGTCAGCAGAAAGTATAACGCGGCCAGGCCATTCCTGATTCCAGGAAAGTACTTCCTCCGGCTTTTTTACAGCAGCAGAACCTACATTTACAAAGTCCGCTCCTGCCTCAAAGGCTCGCTTTACAGCATCTCTTGTCCTTATGCCTCCACCGAAATCGATTATGAGAGAGGTATTTGAAGCAATCTTTTCCAGAACCCGGAGATTGTCTTTCTGCCCAGCGGCCGCATCCAGATCAACGAGATGCAGCCGTTTCAGGCCACCATCCTCAAATGCTTTGGCCACTTCAACGGCATCGAGACCGTACCGGGTCTTCTGAGAATAATCACCGGCCTTCAATCTGACAGGAGAGCCATCGATAATATCTATAGCTGGAATCACTATCATACATCCTCCAGAAAGGAACGGAGCAGCTTCTCTCCCTCGCTGCCGCTTTTCTCCGGATGGAACTGCATACCATGGAAGTTGCCATATGAAAGGGAAGCGGAGAAATCCATATCATCATAGCTACAGCGTGCTGTAGTATTCTCCGAAAGAGGAACATAGTACGAATGGACAAAGTAAACATAGCTGTTTTCAGCAGTCGTTTTATAAAGTGGTCCCTTCAGATCTGAGATGGTGTTCCAGCCGACATGCGGAATCTTATAACCACGGGAACGCGGAAACTCCCTGACCCTCTCAGGGAAAATCCCCAAGCCTTCAGTGTTTCCTTCCTCTGAATAGGAACACATAAGCTGCATTCCAAGGCATATTCCAAGAAATGGCTGCTTCAGGCTTTTTATCACCTCAGCCATTCCTGTTCTCTTCAGATGGGCCATCGCAGAAGAAGCTTCACCGACGCCTGGAAAGATCACTTTGTCAGCAGTCTCGATGATACTCCTGTCATCTGTAAGCACAGCATCTGCACCCAGGCGTGAGAGTGCATTCATGACAGAGAGGACATTGCCGGCATTGTATCGTATTACAGCAATCATAAGACTCCCTTCGTGCTTGCCACACGGACATCACCGGGAATTCTTCTGACAGCCTTCCTCATCGCTCTGGCAAAAGCTTTGAACAGAGCTTCCGCAGTATGATGGCTGTTTCCGCCGCCAGTTGCTTTCATATAGAGGTTACAGCGTGCTGCTGCTGAGAAAGACCGGAAGAAATGGACAATCAGCTCTGAGGGGAATTCCCCTATATACTCCAGCTGGAACTGCACATCCCACAAAAGCTCAGGCCGGCCAGAGAAATCGATGGCGACAGTGGCGGCTGTATCATCCATGGGAACAATTTCAAAGCCATACCGCTCGATACCTTTTTTGTCCCCCAAAGCCTTCAGTACAGCCTCTCCGAGAGCGAGGGCTGTATCCTCCGCTGTGTGATGCATATCAACGTACAGATCGCCTTTTACATTTCCTGTGATATCAAAGCGGGAGTGTCTGACAACCTGATCGAGCATATGATCGAAAAAACCAATACCTGTAGCAATATGCCCTTCACCCGTCCCATCCAGATCGACAGAAAGTAATATATCCGTCTCCTTTGTCTTCCTGACAATCTCTGCCTTTCTGTGACGGAGAGTCTCATCGGAGAGAAGGTAGCTTGCGATATCAAGCCAATTATCGCTCTGCAATGCGACGGTCTCTTTCAGCTCCTCAGGTACCACAAGAGAGGAAGGAGCAAGCAGAAAGCCTCTGCACCCCATGTTCTTTGCAAGTATCATATCTGTCAGCCTGTCTCCAATCATGAATGAGGAAGACATATCATAAAGCTCCCCGCGATAGGAATCGATCATCGCTGTCCCAGGCTTCCTTGTCCTAAGATTCTCCTCCGGCATGGAGAGATCGATATTTATGTTGTCGAAAACGATACCTTCACCTTTCAGAGTGGAGAAAATCCGCTCAGCAGGCCCAGAGAACTCCTCAAAAGGAAAGCTGACAGTACCTACCCCATCCTGATTTGAAACCATCACGAGAAGATAATCAGAATGCTTTGATATCTCCCTCAGTGCTTCAAATACATGGGGGATGTATTCTATCTTCTCATAGCTATCAACCTGCTGCTCTTTGACAATCACGCCATCACGATCTATGAAAAGCACCTTTTTTCTCTCATTTCCACTCATCAAGAGCCTCCTTCAGCGCCTGCATCTCCTCTTCAGACCCTATTGTGATACGTATTGTATTATCGAGCATAGGCTCGGATGAACGATTTCTCACGATGATACTGCGGGAAACAAGATAATCATAAAGCGCTTTTGCATTCTGTACCCTGATAAGCACAAAATTAGCCTGCGATGGAAAGACTTCTTCCACGAAAGGCAGAGAAGCAAGATAGGAAGAGAAAGCGGTTCTTCTCTCCTTTGTCTCTCTCACACGCTCTCTCACCTTCTCTGCTTCACAGAGAGCTTTATACCCCGCCTCCTGAGACAGCGACGAGACATTATATGGCGGCTTTGCTTTCATGAATACGCGCTGGACATCAGGATCGGAGACAAGAATGCCAAGACGGGCCCCTGCCACACCATAAGCTTTGGAGAGCGTACGGAGCACAACAACACGGGGATTGCTGTTTATCAGGGAAACTGCTGATTCAAACCCATCAGCAAAGTCACAGTAGGCTTCATCGATTGCCGTAATACCGGAATTAGCCTCTGCTATAGCCCTGATTACAGATAGCGGATAGACACGCCCTGTAGGATTATTCGGTGTACAGATAAAGACAATCTTCGGCTTTTTCCTCTCTATTGTCTCCAGCATTGCATCAGCATCGAGATCCAGAGACGGTGTCAGCATCACATTGATTACATCAACTCCGGATGTATGGGCAAAGACAGAGTACGTTCCATAAGTAGGACGTTCTATCAATATAGAATCCTTACCGGGAATGCAGAACATGCGGATAAGCATATCGATTATCTCATCAGATCCATTACCGATTGCCGTCATAGATAGAGGAAGAGAAAGAACTTCTTCCATCTTCTTTCTCAGCTTCAGCGCCAGAGGATCCGGGTATCTGTTGATACCGCTGTTTCCACCTTCCCAGCTTTCATTGGCATCCAGAAGGATATCGGCAGGAGCCGAGAACTCGCTCCTGGCTGAACTATATGGAATCAAATCTCTTATCCATGGATTCAGAAGTCTCTCAATCATGGCCAAGCCTCACTTTGACAGCATAGCTGTGGGCTTCCAGTCCCTCAGCCTCTGCCATGCATTCTATTGTCTTTCCAAGAGAAGAAAGTCCTTCTTCAGTGATTTCCTGTACAGTGATCTTCTTGATAAACGAATCAAGAGAAACACCTGATGATGAGACAGCCCAGCCCGACGTCGGAAGCGTATGATTTGTCCCTGAGGCATAGTCTCCTGCAGACTCCGGTGTATAGCTGCCAAGGAACACAGAACCGGCATTCTCGACTTTCTGAAGCAGTTCATCAGCATTTTCCGTTGAGAGAATCAGATGCTCAGGAGCATATTCATTGATGATAGCAGCAAGATCATCATCTGAATAAGAAGGGAAAGCATATGAATGTGAAAGAGATGGAAGCATGTATTCATGGCGTCCGATCCGCTCCAGTTCCTTCCCGATAGCATCTTCTATCTTTTCATAGATTGAATAAGCCTCTTCCCTGCTTTCAGAGCGTATGACAAGCATTACCTGGCTGTCACGTCCATGCTCAGCCTGCGAAAGGAGGTCGGACGCGGCAAATGCAGGGTTGGAGGTCTTATCAACACAGACCATAACCTCTGACGGACCTGCAATCATATCGATGGCTGTATGCTGTGATACCTGGCGTTTTGCTTCTGTAACATAGCTGTTGCCAGGTCCGAAGATCTTACCGCAGGCAGGTACGCTTTCTGTACCATATGAAAGTGCCGCAATCGCCTGTGCGCCCCCTATCTTCAGAACTTTATCAACACCTGCAGCCTTCGCGGCGTAGAGAATCACAGGACTGACACTTCCGTTTCTGGCAGGAGTTGCCAGAATGACAGACCTGCAGCCTGCAACAGAAGCAGGAACAGCAAGCATCAGAACTGTAGAGAAAAGAGGGGCTGTTCCCCCGGGAACATAAAGTCCCACTCTGCTGATAGGAACGATTTTCCTCCAGCACCTGACACCTTTCTCTGTCTCTACCATCTCCCCCTTAGGCATCTGAGCTTCATGGAATGTCCGTATATTCTTCATTGCTCTGTTAATAGCTGTTTTAAGCTCCGCTGGAACAAGCCTTTCTGCCTCATCAAATTCCTCATCGGTTGCATAAAGCGAGGAAGGAGCACATCCATCAAAGCGTTCTGCATAGGAGAGAAGAGCACTGTCTCCATGGACTCTGACATCCTCGATGATGGCTCTGACAGCCTCTTCCTTCTCTCTTGCATCCTGCGATGGACGCTCCAGTAATTTCTTATCGTAATCTGAAAATGCAATATACATTACTCACTCCGTCATCTTCTCGATACTCATGACAAGGATGCCTTCAGCCCCAAGCTTTCTCAATTCCTCGAAGACAGCCCAGAACCTGTCCTCATCGACAGCAGACTGAACGGAGACCCATCCTTTGTCCATCAATGGCGTTACTGTAGGGCTTTTCATACCACCTATGATAGCAGCAGCTCTCTCTGTTCTGTCTGCAGGGAGGTTGAAGAGGATATATTTCTTATGACGTGCCATCATCACAGCATCGATCCGTTCAAGAAGACGTGCAAGCAGCATCTTTTTCTCATCGCTCATATCAGGACGGGCTATCATGATGGCAGATGAACGGTAAATGCACTCTGCCTCCTCCAGACCATTCATCTTCAGTGTTGTACCGGTAGAAACCAGATCAGCGATAGCATCTGCTATTCCGACATCAACTGTGATTTCCACAGAACCGGAAACAACCACCGGAGTTGCCTTTACTCCATTCTCTTCAAGTATACGAGTGAGGATTCTCGGGTATGAAGTGGCTATTCTCTTCCCCTCCAATGACTTCAGTCCTTTATAATCAAAGCCACGTGGCACTGCTACAGAGAGACGGCATGAAGCGAATTTCAGATCCCTGACCACACTCAGAGAAAGGCCGGATTCGTCATATTCATTTCTGCCGACAATACCGATATCAGCCACACCGTCCGCAACATATTGAGGTATGTCATCATCGCGGACAAAGAGAAAATCAAGGGGGAATCCAGAAGCAGAAGCTTTAAGCACCCTGCTGTCTGCATAGAAATCAATGCCACAGCTCCTGATCAGATCAAGGCTTTTTTCCGATAATCTTCCGCTTTTCTGTACGGCAATGCTGATTGTCCTCTCCATATCAACCTCCTAAGGAAAAGAAAAAACCTCCCGCCATCGGGGAGGCCTTGTACAAAGGGTTACCCATCATGGCTCAGTCATGATCGAATGAGATGATGATGGATATGTCCGTTTCTTCTTTCCATGTAAAAACGGTAGCTTAAGAAAGAATGAGAGTCAATAAAAAGAGAGACTCCTCAATCCAATTCTTCCAGTTTTGTAATCCTCCTTGTAAAGACAAGCTGTGAGATAGCTCCATAGATCATCAAAGCCCCAGAGGCCAGAAGGATAGCTGCAAAAAGCGTCATCACGACTCCTGTAAGGAAATTCGGGAAGAGAAAGAGAACCAGAGAAAAGACGAAGGAAAGCACAGTCTCCAGCCCCATTCCCGGCCAGATGAAATCCATCCTGGAAAGAGCAATCAGATCAAAGAGATCGACAACCCCTGTGATGAGAAAGGCTGCAGCTGCGATATAGACGACAAGGGTCGGTATCAGGCGGGGAACTAGAAGTGCTATTATTACAACGAGGATTCCAAGGACAAGATTCAGAATGGCTTTGCCTGTGGAAACTCCAAGGAAAGTACGACCGGCTTTATCCCCCATCCGGCGCAGAAGCAGGAGCGTTCTCACCGCATCTATTATGAGATATACACCGAATATGGAAATAACGACCGTCAGGAATCCATCCGGACGGAGTATCATGTAGAAACCTGTGAAAATCATCAATGCCCCAGATATGAGGAGCGGCAAATATTTCTTCATATACAAAGTATCATCAAGGAATCGGTTCAGGGGAAGATACTATTTTACCTTTTTGCACTTTTGTCTAACATATGGATATGGCTAAATGGCAATATCTTCTCTTCGATGCAGATAATACTCTTTATGACTTCAGCGCAACGGAAAAGGCAGCTCTTACAAGGCTCTTTTGCCACTATAAGATTCCCGAAAGCCTCCTTCCTGTTTACCATGATGGCAATCTGGATTGCTGGACAATGTATGAAAGAGGCCAGCTGACACTGGAAGCACTGGAAAGTGAACGCTTCCGCCTCTTTTTCCAGAGAGCGGATATCAACGAGAACCCTGTAGAAGCGGGCAATCTCTACTCCACATATCTCGGAGAAGAGGGAATCATGCTTCCTGGGGCAGTCGAGTTTCTTGAAAGCCTCTCCTCTTTCGATCTTTCTCTCATAACCAATGGCATTGCCAGAGTACAGAAGGAACGCATAAAGAGAACCAATACAGCCCGCTTCTTCAGCCATATCTTCATCAGTCAGGAAATCGGATGGGCAAAACCAGATCCACGCTTCTTTGATTATGTGCTTTCCACACTGCACACAGAGAAAGAGAAGTGCGTAGTTATCGGAGACAGCCTAACCAGTGACATAAAAGGCGCAAACAATGCTGGTATTGCTTCCATCTTCTTCTCCCCATCTGGCAAGAAAGCAGAAACAGCCACATACTCAGCCACTTCCTATGGTGAGATTATAGAAATACTCAGATCATAGAGACATATATGGCAGTATCTTCTCAATCTGATTTCCAGCGTTTATAAGCTCTTTCTCTATCCGTTCCTTCTTCTCAGCAGAATATCTGAAGATGGGCATAGCGACTGAAATGGCAGCAACGACATGGCCATTAACCCGTAGCGGACGGGCAATACACCGGACATCATAATTGCTTTCCTCGCACTCATAGGCGAAGCCGGTGCGTCTGATTTCCTCCAGCTGTTCCATGAGGACATCGAAAGACGTGATGGTATTACGCGTGATAGGTTTAAGGCCATCTGGATACAGCTTCTTGATTGCCTCAAGCGATAAATCTGACAACAGAGCTTTACCCAATGATGTTCCATACGCTGGCAGGATTGCACCGACAGCGGAATAGGTCCTCACAGACTGTGTTGATTCTACCTTTATGACATACAGGACATTGCCACCTTCCAGCTTTGCAAGATGCATTGTTTCTCCTCCGCTTTTCTCAGCAGACTGACGGAGTATTTCCCTGATTGATTCATATCCGTTTTCTCCAGTCGCATATACAGAACCTGCCAGAAAAAGACGAAGGCCTGTCGTATATTTCCTTGATGAGTTGTCATACGCCAGATACTGAAGGTCTACCAGTGTCTGCAGTATCGGATAGATTGTACCAACTGGTATACCTAGAGCATTGGTACATTCAACAAGAGTGACACCCTTGTTCGATGAAACATAATTAAGAATAGAGATGACTCTCCAAGTTGGCTTATGCATAATAACACCTCGGCAAGAAAGCTCTTCCACTTCCTGTACACAAGAAAGAAGGAAATATCAAAACCCGATATATTCTTTATAATATCTTTGCTGACGTGTGAATGCCACAAAAAGAGAAAGCAGGGCCACAATTATTACTGTGTACCCTGCAAAAAATGGGAAAAGGAGAATCAGAAAGAAAATTCCAGATTTTCCACGCGGTAAGAACTGACGGAAATCAACCTTGCAGTCTCCTTTCCGGCAACTTCCACCATAGCAGCCATGGCAGAACTGCTGTCTATGTAGGAACCTTCTTTATGAGGTGAAATATAGATATACATGCCATTTGCCAATATTTCTTCCTTATATGGCATAAGGTCGATTTCCCAGGCTCTGCCATTGGAGAAATTATCATGGAACATCCTGCCATTTATGAATGCATAACCGACATCACCTTCATATTCAATTTCAAGAATCAGCTGTTTTGCATCCTTGAAGTCGTCAGCTGAGAAATGCATCACTGCCCTTGCATTCACAACCTTTGTGGATTTTACAGGACTTCCGACGACGGGACGCTTGAGCATTGTCTCCTTTCCATCATTCTTGGAACTGCAGTCCTTGAAATCAATGGAGCCCATCTCATTTTCCCTATATGAAGAATAAAGAGTGAAAATGCCTTTCTCCCCGCTCTTCATCAGAACCTGTCCAGAAATGTTAATACTCTCAGCATCGGAGAAAGCAATGCCAACGCGGCAATCCATGCCAGAACGATATTCCAGATAATACTTACCATCTTTCAGCAGGACAGGCACAGGGGAAAGGAACAGTTTTCTCTCAGCCTCGTCAACCTGCCAGAGACACATAGATTCATCAACGGAAAGAACCTGAATCATGCAACTTCCGTTTTCAGAGGAAACCTCAGCCAGACCACCATCTGCAGAGATTTCCAGCCTATTGCTTTCTGCCTGACATCCCGACACGGCCTTGATAGCAATGTTTCCTTCAAAAACAATTTCAGCATTCATGCCAGCAACAGCAGTGAAAAGATATACTGGAAGACCATTGTGTTCCATCTTTGTGACAGGCTGTACTGTTGCATATCTGATTTCCACAGGAGACAGAATGAGATGAAGCGGAAGAATAGCAAAAGCGCCCTCTGCTAGATTCAGGCTACCAGTCTCCGGGATTCTCAGACTTCCCTGTTTTGTGTTCACAGTAACAGCGAAATCCTTTTGTTCCACCAGTTTGGCATGATCCTGATAATTGTTTATGAAGAGGAAGCCTCTTCCTGCATTATCAACACGCACGACATAACGCAATGTCTCAGTATCCTCTGGCTGCTGAACTTCTGCTTCCTTTGAAAGTTTTGTCTTCGTCAAAGCGAAAACATCTGCAAATTCTCTATAGAAAAGATGCTGCAGCTTAAGCATATGGAATGAAGGTCTGACCTGGCCGAACTCTCCTAGCGGTGCCTGATAATCATAAGAGAACTTGGGCACATCACATTCGTTGAGATATGGAACCAGCTTCCCTTTCGGATGCGTACCGCCATGATACATATAGTATCCAAGGAAATTACAACCGCTTCCGACTTTGACCTGTGCAAGCGCTCCTACGCTTTCATATGGCAGCTGGAACCGATAAGGATAATAAACCTGCATTCCACCGCCCATCTCACAGCAGGCATATGGATAATCCTCTGCAGGATACTCAGGATCGAAATTATAGTACTTTGGAGCACTATTGGAATGGAAATCACCATAAAGATACTCTGCAGTAGCAGGATGTTCCTTCAGCTTCCCATCATAGAATATCCACGGACGGAAAGCATAACCACCCCAGAGCGGGAATACAACATCTTCCGGAGCACAAGCACCGCCCCAGGCAGTCGTTGTATACAAAGGAACATCAAATCCGACCTCTTCAGCAAGTTTACGCAGTATTTCCATATGTGAGCGTCCATCATGCCCGCTGACAACCCACTCTCTACTGTTTTCAGTCGTCATTTCCCAAGGACACGAAGCATGTTCATACTCATTCTCAAGCTGAACGCCTATGACTGGACCTCCATCTTTGAAAAGAAGGCCCTTAGCCTGTTTAGCGATTTCGCTGTAGAAACGTTTTGTATACCTAAGATACTCCGGATCATTGGAACGAAGATCAAATGGCCTGCCATAGAGCCAGTCAGGGAAACCGCCATTGCGGCATTCGCCATGAGAGAATGGACCAATGCGAAGAATAACATACATACCATGCTTCTTGCACAGCTCAATGAATTTTCTAAGATCCTTATTACCACTCCAGTCGAACTCACCCTCAATCTCTTCATGATGAATCCAGAAAATATAGCTGGCAATTATATTGAGTCCACCCAGCTTCATCTTGATGATTTCATCTTCCCAAAGCTTCTCATTGATTCGGGAGAAATGGGCCTCACCACAGACAGCGAACCATGGATTGCCATTCATTCGCAGGAAGCAGTTTCCTATATCAAGAGTATTTCCCTTATCATCAGAGCCCCTCATTCCTATAGGGCAGTCGTAATATCTGCTAACGATATCTGAAGCATCAATATTGTATTCTCTCATAAAAACTCCATCTTTATTTCGAAGATCCTGTTATACCTTCAACGAACTGCTTCTGCATTGTCAGGAATACGACAATGATAGGCAATGTAGCCAGAACGATTGCCAGCATCAGCTGACCATAATCAACGTAGTATGCTGAAGCCAGTGATGAAAGCAGCAATGTGAACGTTTTCTTGTCATTTGTCTGAATGACGATAAGCGGCCAGAGATAATTATTCCACTGCTTCATGAAAGCGTAGATTGCAGCAGCCGCGAATGTTGATTTCATCGGCATCATCACCAAGCGGAAGAAGATCACAAACTCGTTTGCCCCATCGACTCTTGCCGCTTCAATCAGCTCTGTCGGATAAGACTGGAAATTCTGTCTGAAGAAGAAGACAAGGAATGGCATTGCTATTGTCGGAAGGATGATAGCAATATGCGAATTAAGCATATTCACAGATGAAGCCATTCTGAAAAGCGGTATCATCTGAGCTGAGAATGGTATCATCATCGAAAAAAGAAAAGCACCATAAACAATCGTCTTACCCTTCGATGGGAACTTCTCAAAACCATAGCCTGCCATGGCACAGATCAGAACGGAAAGCACTGTATAGATTACTGTCGTCGAGATGGTATTCCATGCAATCCTCAGCACATTCGCGGTATCTCTCAGATTTGCCCAGTTTGCTTCCAGATTGCTGCCAAACCACATTGTTCCCGATGTGATATCAACACTTTTGTTTGTAGCGCCGGTAATCATCCAGAAGAATGGGAAAATAGAAATGAACACAGCAAAAAGAAGCACGATATGGAGAATAACCCTTCCCGTTATTTTCAAGCATTTATCTTTCGTCATCATCAACCTCCTCAGTCTTTCTTGCCAGCTACACTGAACTGCAATATAGCCAGAATGATCATCAGGAATACGACCACATAGGAAATAGCAGAAGCATAGCCAAAATTCGGTGCATAGACGAAGGACTGGTTATATATGTACTGTGAAATCGTCAGCGTTGAGTTCGCTGGACCTCCCTGCGTGATATTCATTGTCTCATCAAAAAGCTGCAATGTTCCATTTGTCGACATAATTGCAGTCAGCAGGATTATCGGTTTGAGCTGAGGCACTGTTATTTTGAAGAATGTCTGTACAGCGTTTGCACCATCTACCTTTGCAGCTTCAAATGTCTCTTTTGGAATATTCTGGAGAGCTGCAAGATAGAAGATGACATTGTAACCTGTCCATCTCCAGAGCATGGCTATGATAACGATTGCTCTTGCCCATGTTGAATCCTGAAGATACTGATAAGGTGCATCAAGAATACCAAGCTTCATCAGAACCATATTCACGATTCCATCAAGTGAGAACATCATCTTGAAGAGAATTGAATAAGCTACAAGCGATGTGACACATGGGAGGAATATTGAAGTTCTGAAAAAGCCCTTCATGCGAAGTGCCGTACTGTTCAGTAGCGTCGCAATGATTAAGGCCATGAACAACATAACAGGCACCTGGATTATCATATAAAGGAATGTATTCTTGAGTGACTGGAAGAATATGGCGTCACCGAACATTCTCTTGTAATTAGCCAGACCAGCAAATGAGTATTTTCCTGCCTGAAAACTCTCAAATGAAAGCTTCAAAGAAGCAACTGCTGGATAAATAGTAAACATGAGATAGAGAGCAAAAGCTATAGATATGAATGCCCATCCGTATTTATTGTAACTCGGGCCTGCCTTTTTTCTTCCAATCATCCAAAACCTCCGGATTAGCTTCCCGGACGGAAAATCATCCGGGAAGGAACTTAAAATTATCTACCTAACTGGTTGTGAAGCTGAGCATCTGCCTGGGCAAGTGCTCCATCAATATCTGTTCTTCCTGCAAAGAGGTTTGCAAGAGCTGTTGTGATGGCATCGTTAGCCTCTGCAACATATCCACCATAGTTGACAGGAATAACCTCTGGGAGAATCTCAGCAAAGAGTGCATTGATCTTCTGTCCACCGAAGAATGAATCCTCAGCATCATATACTGCAGTTGAATATCCAGGGATATATGATCCCATTGCGCCCTGATTGAGCATGATGGTGTCATAGAAATCTGTATTTCCCTGCCATACTGTCTGCAGGAATTCAATAGCCTCATCCTTCACATCGGAATTTGCCAGGACATACCAGCTTGAACCACCGACGTTAGAAGCATTGATAGACTCAGGGATATCTGCAATCCTTGGTATTCTTGCAGCTCTCCAGAGACCTGACTGATCTTCAGCCTGGCGGAGTGAAGAGATGAACCATGGAGCATTTACAACAGAAGCAACTCTGCCATTGTTGAGAGCGGCTGCTCTGCCTTCTGTGCTCTCTGCCTCATAGAGAATACCGGAATCTCTCATCTCAAGCAGAATCTCCATAGCAGCTCTGAGAGCATTATTGTTAGTGATACTGATATCACCATTCTTATCAAAGTACCACTCACCGCAGGACTGCATGATAGCACGGACAAGTGTTGTCTTGTTGTTTGCAATCTCGACAATCATCGGGATACCAGTCTTATCAAGAACATCCTTTCCAATCTCGATGAACTCATCCCATGTCAGATTCTGCATATCCTCTTCTGTATATCCAGCCTGTTCAATCAGATCCAGGCGATAGTACAGAGCAGCAGCACCTGTATCAAACGGAAGTCCGTAAACTCTTCCATCCATTGATACTGCATCTACCTTGAACTGCAGGAACTGTGAGAAATCGAAAAGATCTGTTATATCAACGAAAGAACCTGGGAAAGTGTTCAGATACTTGCCTGCAACATAATCCTCAAGAAGAACGATATCAGGAAGTCCCGCTGTTCCACCACCAGCAAGGCCAGTCTGGAGCTTTACGAAAACATCTTCCTTTGAGAAGCTCTCAACATTGATGGTTACACCTGAATCCGGGTTAACCTGAGCATAAACTTCAGCAGCCTCTTTCATGACGGCAACATTGAAATTATCATCCCATGCCCATACAGTAATTGTCTTCTGTCCATCTTCGGCTTCGGTTGAACCTCCTGCGAAAACCATCGAGACAGCAAGAAGTGCGAGTGCGATTGCAATCAAACCTCTTTTCATTTTTTCCTCCTACCAGGCTAAAGCCTGTTTTTTATACATCAGCGCTGGACTCTGCCAGTTCCATTCCCATTCATCAATGATTCAACCTCGCTCTCCGAGACATGGTTGAAATCCTCTTCTATAGTCTGCTTCAAGCATGAAGCAGCAACAGCAAACTCTATTGCTTTCTGCTTGTCATAACCGCTGTGAAGAGCATGAATCAAAGCTCCTCCGAAGCTGTCTCCACCGCCTACTCTATCCACGATATGAATCAGATAATTCTTTGAAAGATAGCTTTTTCCGCCAGAGTAAAGCATTCCTGCCCAGTTATTGTCATTGGCAGAAATCGATCCACGGAGTGTGATAGCCACAGCCTTGCAGCCAAATCGTCTTGAAAGTTCAGTGGCAACTTTCTCATAACCGGAGGCACTGATCGAGCCGGCATCGACATCCGTGTTCTCAGCTGTTATGCCGAAGACATCAGCGGCATCTTCTTCATTTGCAATCAGAACATCCACATAAGGAACAAGCGTACCCATGACCTCACGGGCTTTTTCTCTTGACCACAGATTCTTCCTGTAATTCAGATCACAGCTGATAGTCACTCCAGCCTCTTTTGCCGCACGGCAAGCATCAAGGCATACTTGTGCAAGATTATCGCTGAGTGCCGGTGTTATGCCTGTGAAATGGAACCAGTCAGCTCCATGGAAAATACTCTTCCAGTCATAATCAGAAGGCTCTGAGAGTGAGACTGCGGAATACTTTCTGTCATAAATGACTTTTGATGCCCTCTGGCTAGCACCTTTCTCGACAAAGTAAATTCCAAGCCTATCTCCGCTTCTTTTTATCAGGGAAGTATCTACGCCCCAGCGGCGGAGAGAATTAACAGCGCTCTGCCCCACGAGGTTATCTGGAATCACGGAAACGAAAGCCGCATCTTCGCCATAGTTAGCAAGGGAAACCGCAACATTAGCCTCTCCGCCAGCATATGAGGCTTCAAAGTTCTCAGCCTGGACGATACGAAGATAACCTGACGGGTTGAGACGCAGCATCAATTCACCGAAACAAATCACTTTACCCATTTCATTCTCCTTGCTTCTGCATAGCAGCTTTGACGAAAACAGCAGCAATATCTGTCAATTGCTGGAAATCACCAGCGGCAATCAGATCATTCCTGACTAGATTTGAACCTATTCCACAGCTGCAGAACCCACCGGCAAGGAATGAGGAGACATTATTCTCATCAACACCGCCAACTGCCATTAGTGGTACATGGCTGATAGGGCCTCTGATAGCTTTCATATAAGGCATGCCAAGGATTCCAGCCGGAAACAATTTAACAATATCGGCTCCGGCATCCCATGCAGTAAGTATCTCTGATGAAGTGAATGCTCCAGGCACAGAAACCATTCCAAGATTCTTCACTGCTTCAATCACAGCAACATTGGTATCTGGAGAAAGAGCGAAATCCGCTCCTGCGCTATGTGCAGCTTCCGCCTGCTCAACTGTAAGGACAGTTCCTGCGCCAACGCAGATCCTGTCTCCAAGTTCCTTCTTTACAGCTGAAATAGCTGAAGCTGTATCGGAAATACATGTGGCAGAAGACTGATCAAACGTGATCTCAAGAAGCCTGATACCGCCTGCAGAGAGTGCTCTTGCAGTATCTACCATCTTCTCAGGTTTCACCCGTCTTGAAATAGCAACTATCTTATTTTCTTTGATAAACGAAACTACATCCATATTCCATCACCATTCGGCAATCGTGCCGTCATAGTTTCTCCATACTGGATTCTTCCAGTCATGGCCCTTTACAGCTGCTTCCACAACACGCTGTTTATCAATTTCTATACCGAGTCCGGGTTTATCTGGTATTTCAATAAATCCATCCTTGAATCTGAACACAGATGGATCCACAAGATAATCCAGAAGGTCTGTACCTTTGTTGTAATGAATTCCAAGACTCTGTTCCTGTATGAAAACATTTGGCGTGCATGCATCAAGCTGAACACAAGCAGAAAGTGCAATCGGCCCCAGCGGACAATGAGGAGCAACAGCCATGTCATAGGCCTCTGCCATTGCCGATATCTTCTTTACTTCGCTTATTCCACCAGCATGGGACAGATCAGGCTGGATAATATCTGCATATCCTGCTTCGAAGAGAGACTTGAAATCCCATCTGCTGAACATCCTCTCCCCCGTAGCTATAGGAGTCGAAGTGTGATTTGAAATCTCACGGAGAGCTTCATTGTTCTGAGGCAGTACAGGCTCTTCAATGAACATCAGATGATATGGTTCGAGAGCATGTGCCAGTACTTTGGCCATTGTCTTGTGAACTCTGCCATGGAAATCAACCGCGATATCCATCTTATCGCCCATAGTATCCATGATAGTCTGAACACGCTTGCATACTTCATCGATCTTGCTATAGCTATCGATGTAATGCATCTCTTCCGTGCCGTTCATCTTCACAGCTGTACAGCCACTTTCCCAGAGTGCTTTTACACCATTCTCAAGATCTCCGGGCCTGTCCCCTCCGACCCAGCTATACACACGCAGTTTATCGCGGCACTTACCACCAATCAGGTCATAGACAGGAGCCCCATAATATTTGCCTTTAATATCCCAAAGGGCCTGATCAATACCAGCAATGGCACTCATAACCTCAGGACCACCACGGTAGAATCCTGTTCTGTACATGGCCTGCCAGATATCCTCTATCTTCATAGGATCATTTCCGATGAGATATCTTTCCAGCTCCTGCACAGCAGTCTTCACAGTCGCAGCTCTACCTTCAATTACAGGCTCACCCCATCCTGTTATTCCTTCATCAGTCTCCATTTCCAGGAAAAGCCATCTTGGCGGAACAATATACAGGTTGATGTGTGTTATTTTCATCACTTCCTCCATCAAACGTAATCAAGATAAGGAACTATTTCCTCTATCTTCTCTGAAGCCTCTATCAACAAGGATTCGATTTTCTTTCTCTTTTCTTCCGTGTACCTGAAAACCGGAACACCTACACTGATTGCAGCTGCAACCTTCCCATTCTTATGAATCGGACGGGCAATACATCTCACTCCTATGTTGGATTCCTCGCATTCATAAGCGAATCCTGTCTTCTTAACATCATCCAGCTGTTTTTTGAGGACGTTGAAATCGGTGATTGTATTATCAGTCATCGGTTGCAATCCGTCTGGATAGATTCTCTTCAGATCATTCAGGGAGAAATCTGAAAGCAACGCTTTTCCAAGAGCTGTACCATATGCAGGCAACGTCTTTCCTAAGGCTGAATACATACGAATAGGTTGAGGAGACTCAACCTTCAGAAGATAGAGCACATCTCCACCATCAAGCCTACTGAAGTGTGTTGTCTCTCCTGTCTGGGCTGTGAGCTCATTAAGAATCGTAGAGATAGAAGAGAACGAATTGTTTGAGACAATGAACGGCATTCCAGAAAGAAAGCAGCGCAGTCCTATCGAATAAGTCTTTTTTTCAGGATTGATATCCAGAAATGATGTCTCAACCAGCGTACCAAGTATCGGATAAATCGTACTGCTCGGAATGGTAAGAGCCTTTGCAATACCACTGAGAGTCAACTCCCCATTATGGCTGGCCACAAGGTTAAGAATGGCAATAACTCTCATCGTAGGTGAATGCATGCTCAACTCCATCTTGTTTCGTATTTACGAAAGTATTTCGTTTTTACGATGATAAGTTTATCATGGAAACGACCGATGTCAAGGAAATTCTTATAAAAAGACAAATAAAAAAGCTCCTAGGTCAGGAGCTTCTCAAATAATTACAGCATCAATCCACGACACTGATTAGATTCACATCAAAAATGAGCAATGCATTCGGGCCAATCCCGGAAGGTGCGTTCAAGCCATATCCAAGCTCTGGAGGAACCCAGAAACGATACCTGTCTCCTTCCCGCATCAAAGCAACACCCTCTCTGAAACCTTCAATAACGTCAGAGAGCTGGAAAACCGAAGGTTCTCCTCTCTCATAGGAAGAATCAGCTAGAGTACCATCAAGCAATGTGAGCTTGTAATGGATTTTTACCGTGGAATCAGCACGGGCTTCTTCCCCGCTCCCAGATTCTAAAATCTCATATTGCAATCCTGAATCAGTTGTGACAACGCCATTACGCTGTCCATTTACCTTCAGGAAACTCTCCGCAGCAGTGAGATTCTCCTTGCTTATAGCGCCAAAGCGTTTCTGTGCTTCAGCCATCGCATTACGCTGATACTCAGAAGAAATACGAGACATCTCATCTGCTGTGAAGAATGGTGAACCTGAACTATAATCGAGAACACCGCGTGCCACATACTGATAATCAATATCCCTATAAACGCCAGCGCTCGATGCAAGCATATAACCAAATACATAGCTGAAAGAATCTTCCAGCTCTGACGGCTTTCCTAAAGAGTAGACACCTCCGGAAGTTTCCGGTATAGCTTCCTCATCTGCTGAAACAGCTATACCTCTGCTGCATGAAACAATAAGAACAGCAGAAAAGAGCAGCAAAATAACTTTCTTCAGCATTCAAGTTGCCCCTTATCTTCCACCCCCAGAAGAAAGATTAGCTCAAAGTTTTTCACCGGTAAAGCAAAAAATATCCATTTCACGCATTTAATTGGCCTTTTTAAAGTTTTTACTGAGTCTTTCCGCCCACTTTTCCGTATAAAATGAGAAATAATCCCCACCGATGATTCTCAATGAAAAAAGAGAAGCCCAGACAAACGATGGCAAGCCCACCACAACAAGATACAGCGGCCCCAGATACAGACTCTGAATAGTATGCCCAAGTTCATGCGCTATCACTGAATCAGAGGCATAACGAGGAACAAAACAGAACCATCCAAGAGAGATGGATGAAGAGAGGGGCCAGGAAAATACGCGGACTCTTCCTCTTTTCTGCATCAAAGTTCCTCTTGTGAATATCCGGATAACAAAGCCCAGCACAATCTGAGGGCTCTCCCAGAAGAAAAGCAATATCCTCATTCCGCCTCCAGCAGATGGTGCCCTGAGACTATGAATATAATAAGAGCTATACCCGCAGCCATGAACACACCTCTTATTGCCATGATATCAGCAAGAGGAGCAAAAAGAATCATTCCCAGAGGAACTGCTGCCGTACTTACAGCAGAGAGCAAAGCCATTGACATCCCCATCTGGCTTTCAGCAGTACGTCGCTGTACTTCCGCTGTCATCAGCGCAGTGTATCCTGGAGAGATTACCCCAATGATAAGATTGCAGATAAGATATCCCCAGAAAACAGGCGAAAGAGACATTCCCAGCAGCATCAGAGCATAAAACAGAAGAGCAATGATGATTCCTCGCCTGCCCTTCTGATCCCCCGCAAAAGCAATGAGCATACCGCCGAGAATCATTCCCAAGCTATATGTTGCCTCGGAAGCAGATAGCGCAAGAGGAGATGACGAATAAATCCGATCAACGAATAGCGGCGTCAATGTCGCCCCCGGAGCTATCAGAAAGAGTGCAATCCCATGAAAAAGCAGAATCCGCCTCAGTTCATGGCTACGCAGAAACAAGAAAATGCCTCCGTGTATGTTTTCCTCTTTCATCTCATATTCAGGAACATGAAATGGAAGGAGCAGCAGTATCGCCACAGCTGCACTCAGTACATCCAGAAGCAGAAGCGACACAAGCCCCGTCAGAGGCAGGAGTAAGCCTGCAATCACAGGAGAAAGCAGCATCACAGCAGACGACAGAAGGGCTTTCAGTCCATTGGCTCTCTCAAGCTTTTCACTCTCAGCAAGGAATGGAATCGCAGAATCTACAGCAGGAGTCTGCACTCCGGCAAAAGCAGAACGGAGAGATAGCGATGCAATCATCATGAATGTATTCTCAGCATTCATGGCAAGAATCAGTGCAGTAAGAGCAGAAAGAAGGTCTGAGACAATCAATACCGCTTTGCGCCCTCTTCTGTCGGCAGCTCTCCCCGCAAGAAGCATCAGAAGAATCTGCGGAACAAAAGAAGCCAGCGTTGCGGCTAGCAATACCTTACCAGAGGAATATCTGAGTGTAAGCGTCCAGATTATCCCGTACTGGGCCAGCAATGAACCCAGCAATGACAATGTCTGTGGAAGCAGGAAAAGAAGAAGCCTACCCACGCCAGATATCACCAGACGAATCAATAATGCAGATTGCAGGGAAATCCTTTACAGAAAGACGCAGCAATGCCTCAGGTCCCAGTTCAGGATAAGCTACAGTCTCTGCAGAGAGGATACAGGAGGAATAGAGCGCACCGCAGCCACCATAAGCCTGAAGGTAAAGACCTTTATGCTCAGCAATACCCTCGGCAACGCTCTTGCTTCTCGGGCCTTTCCCGACCATGACACGGAGCCCTGATTCTATCAAGCGGGGAGAGAAACGATCCATCCTTGCGCTTGTAGTAGGTCCTGCCGCTCCTATGACAAAGCCTTCAGGAGCAGGGCTTGGCCCCATATAGTAGATTGCATTACCTGAAAAATCAAAAGGAAGGGGCTCTCCGTTTTCCAAAGCTTCATAGAGTTTCTTATGGACCTGATCCCTGCCGACATATAACACGCCAGAGAGAAGCACATCATCCCCAGCCTTGATAGAGAGAATCGCATCATCAGAATATGGAAGAACAAGCGTTTTTCTCATAACTCCCCCCTCTCGAACCTGATCACGGCCTTTCTTTCAGCCCAGCAATTGACAGTGAGAGCTACAGGTAATCCTGCTATATGTGTCGGCTCGTAAAGCAAAGAGACACCAAGAGCCGTAGGATAGCCCCCAAGTCCCCCCGGACCTATTCCAAGCTCATTGACACTGGAAAGGATACGAGCGGAAAGTTCTGCATCCATACTCTCTCTGAAGAATGCTTTCTTGGAAAGAAATGCAGCTCTGTCCATAGTTCCACCGATTCCGACCCCAAGAAATACAGGCGGGCACGGCTTTCCTCCCGCTTCTTTCATCATCTCCACCACAGCTTTCACAACACCGTCCTCTCCCTCTGTCGGACGCAGCATCCTTATACTGGAGCAGTTTTCAGAGCCAAAGCCCTTAAGCAGGAATGAAAGCTCAACTGCATCGCCATCCGTCAGCTCATAGTAAATGAACGGAGGAAGATTCGTCTCTGTGTTTTTGCGTGCTTTATAAGGCTCGGAGACAACACTCTTACGAAGAAAACCTTTCTCCGCAGCTTCAGCAGCAGCTGAGTTTATGACACTCTCAATCAAGGGAAGCGAGACACCGGAATTCCTGCCAATGGAGGCAAGACACCAGAAAACACCGGTATCCTGACACATAGGCAGATTACAACGGGAAGCTATCTCAAGGTTCTGCTTTATCGCATTCATCACGCTTTCAGCTTTTCCACCGGAAGGGACTGCAGAGTTGATACATTCAAAGACATCGGAGGGAAGCTTTCTTTCAGCTTCTATTATCGCATGCACGACCCGCGAGATCGCCCTGTCTGGTTCCATTTCTCTCCATCCTCTCCTCAAGATGCCTGAGGAATTTTGATTTGTCAGGGAATACCCTGGGGGCCAGAAGCCTGTGGTATGGCGTCTCTGAGACAAGCCGCTCTATGATGATATCCCCATCAAGATGTCTGAGAAAAAGCTCCGTTGCTTCCAGCGTACGTTCTTCAGACATCACAGTAATATTACCAGAAAGATACTCATCCTGCAGAGCTGTTCCTCCGGTAATATGGAGATTATGCACTTTGACAGCATCGCTTTGGACGGCATTAATGCATTCTGCTGTCCTTATGAATTCATCCCGGCCCTCTCCGGGAAGTCCTAGAATTACATGAGTAGAGACTTTAAGCCCATGCTGTCTTGCACGTTCCACAGCGTCGGCATAAACAGCCACGCTATGACCTCTCCTGATAATCTGCAGTGTCTCATCGGAGGCGCTCTGAAGTCCGAATTCCACCCAGACATCACGCTCAGGAGTTATATATGAGGAGAGAAGATCCAGCACAGGCTCCGGAACCGTATCCGGACGGGTTGAGACGATAAGCTCAGCCGCATCCATCTGCGAAAGCCCTTCATCGTAAATGCGCCGCAGATTCTCCGGTGTATCATAAGTATTCGTCCAGGACTGGAAATCAAGGATGAACCGCTCAGCTTTGTAACGGCGGCGCAGGAATTCCTCTCCTCTTGCTATCTGCTCCCTCATTGAGAGCAGACGCGGCAGAATCGTATCGGCTTTCACTGCATCGTAATCAGCACTTCTTCTGTATCCGGATTCAGCAGACCTCTGATACACAGCGATAGAACCGGTACCATCACAGAATGCACATCCGCCATGCCGGTTTTCATCGCGGTTAGGACAAGAGAAACCAGCATCCACACCTATCCTGTAGACAGGAACACCATACTTTTTCTTCAGATAGGATGAGTAAGTATTCCATCTGGTATACATCACTTTATACCAACCATGAAAGAGACACGGGGAGTTGCAGAGATATAGAGGCCTGCTGTTATCTGCCCGAATGAAGTTGCAATACCAGCAGCGACATATCCCCCGATATCCATACCATGATCAGCTTCGAAAAGCTCTGAATAAGGCACCAGGTTTCTCCCGGAAGCAGCAGCTGCTTCATCATAATAACCACCATAGAGATCAAAGAAGACACCGGCATCGAGGAAAATCGAATACGGCAGGGGCAGCCTTATACCGCCCATGACATGAATATAATCTGCAGCCTTCTCTCCCAGAGCTGTAGAGACGTATGCACAGGACAGTTCTGCAGCTCTCCTGATGGAGGCTGTCTCAGCTTCGATGATGAATTTGAAGATATCAGTGGGACCAAAGACACCGAAGAGCTCTGCGTTAATGGCATACGCAAGGGACGGACGGGGAAAATCACCGCCAGCTTCCAGCGTCACTGTAGCTTCAAAGCCATTGCTAGATGCATCTGAGCTATCATAAATGTCGTAAACGAAGCCGGCGCCTGCATATGGATGGATAAAATGACCATTCGCAAAGGCCCTTGAACTGAGATATGTATAATCAAGCCCCGCTATTAAATCCAGCCTCATATCCCTAAGAGGAATCCACCCGATACCGCCTTTCAATGAAAGCGATATATCATTGCTGTAGGCATACTCGCCTGTCCCTGGTATCGACAGATATGACAGCTGTCCGTATTTGATTCCCAGATCACCATACAGGAACGCAGAGGAGAGGAAAGGATATGAAACACCGGCCTCCAGTTCAATTCCATTACCGACAATAACACCATATGTCAATTCAAGACGCGGCAGCAGCGTCATCTTGCCGGAAATCGTGAAAACCGGAGTGTATGCAAAATAAGGAGCACTGTCATCAGATCCATCGTATCTGATACCAACCCCGCCGGAAAGTCCGACATAAACACTGCCAGAAAGCGATGGATAACGTTCTCCTTCCACGGAAATCACACCATCATGTATCTCATATGTTACGGCTTTCAGTCCTTCATGGCGGCGGATGTCATCGAGAACTGTCTCAAATTCTCCTATCGTATCAAAATCCATCGACCGTCCTTCAAAAGAACGGAGGTCAGGTATCGCGGAGAGAGGAATGACTGTATCTGTCACAACACGCTCGATTTCAGGGGAAGCAATCTCACTATAACTGGTACGCTCCATCGGCAGCCACTTCTCAAGACGCTTCTCAAGTTCGTCGAAGACATCCATATTGGCAGCTACTGCCTCCTCTCCTTTTTCAAGAATACCGGCAGTATCACCGAAACCAAGGGATGAATATCCGGTAGTATCAGGGACAATAACCCAATCAGCCTTGGCATAATTTGCGGCAGAAGAAGGCTCTGTAAGATAATCAGAAAGCTGGCTGAAGGTACCGGAGAGTGTTGTCATATCATTTTTATGCTCTCCATGGATATGACGGGCATCGTTGACATCGACAGCAAGGACGATATCAGCTCCAAGGTCCCTTGCTATATCAGTGGGCAGGTTATCTTCCAGCCCTCCATCGACTATATAGCTTCCGTCCTCAAGACGTACAGGGGCAAAGACGACGGGGATGGCCATCGAAGCTCTGACAGCATCGAACAGTGAACCGGATGCGAAAACGACCTTCCTGTTATTTGTTATATCAGCACCGACAGCCCTGAAAGGAATGGAAAGGTCATCGAAATCCTTCACGGAAAGCACTTTGGAAAGATACTTCCTCAGAAGCCCGTTTATATACTGATCATCAATCAGACCATTGGAGGCACCGAACCCTGAAGAACCGAACTCAACTGTGAGGATATTAGTATCATAGTCGGTAAATGGACTGGTTATCACCTCCGAGCCTCTGATGGCATAAAGATGGAGGAAATAACTCATCAGATCTGTTTCAAGAACAATCTTCTCAAGCTCTTCACCAGAGTATCCGGCAGCATAAAAACTTCCAAGGACAGCTCCCATACTGGTTCCGATGACGATATCAGGGACAATGCCTCTTTTATCGAGCTCCTTGAGGACAGGGATATGAGCCATGCCCTTAGCTCCGCCTCCAGAGAGCACAAGTGCAAATCTTGGACGGAAGACAGAAGCACTGAGAGATGTCATCGACAGCAATAATACCAGCAGCAAGAGAAGATGTTTTTTCCTCAAATCAACTCCTCCTTATGAAAGCACTCTGCCAATGGCATCACGTCTGCCGTTTATGAAGGAAGCGGCATCCATCTCCTTCTTCATCGGTGGCAGCACTTTTGTGACATAGATATACCCATCAGGGAGTGCTATCTTCAATCCTTTTCCCTTCTCCAGTGATACTATCGTACCACATGCTTCACTGACATGGCATTTCTCAATTGCAAAACCGCTGCCATATACACCTGTAAGATAGAGGGGGACACCGTCCAGAAGTGCATAAGCCTTCGGCCATGGATAACATGCTCTGATCTGAGCATGAACACGTTCCGCTCCTGCAGAGAAATCAATCCTGCCATCATCTTTGGAGACAAAAGATGTAAATGTAGGCTCTCCGCTCTGCGGAATTGCTTTCCGCCCCTCATCAAGGAGAATGGGAAGCACAAAAGACGGAACAAGAGAAGCGACACGCTCAGAAAGCGATTCCTCGGTCTCCGTTCCATCAAGCTCGAGAGGAAGAAGACCATAGATATCCCCTTCATCGATGCCGAGCCCGATTTTCTGCAACGCTATCCCTGTCTTCCGGTCTCCATCACGCACAGCCTGATAAACAGGAGAAGGACCACGGTGAAGCGGCAGAAGCGATGGATGCACATTGAATGTCTCGCTGAAGATGGAGAGGAAACGGGGGCCGAAAATCTTACCGTAGCAGAATGAAAGAAGCGTATCGGCACCATACGATGCGATGTGTTCCCTTGCTTCCTTTTTTATGGACAAAGGCTGATACACCTCAAGCCCAAGCTCCAGAGCTCTCTTCTTGATGGGCGAAGGAATCAGGCCCTTCCCTCTTTTTCCCGGGGCATCAGGAGCAGTAAGCACAAGCGCTATAAGATTTCTCTCGTTCAGTGCATCCAGAAGCGGAAGCGCAATCTCTCCGGTGGCAGCGAATACTATTCTCATCAGACCCTCGATTTCTGGCGGCGGCGGATTCTGTTCTTCTTCTCGTACTGATGAACCACCTTATCCCGTTCTCTCTCTTCAAGATGATCGATATAGAGTTTTCCATGCAGATGATCATTCTCATGCTGTATGACTCTTGCCAGAAGCCCGTCTGCATCGATGTTGAAGAATTTTCCTTTGACATCCTGAGCCTGGATAGAGACTCTCAATGGCCTTATGACATCGTGGTAAACACCAGGAATGGAAAGACATCCCTCTTCATAAACACCAGTCTCCATGCTTGTCCCCGTAATTTCAGGGTTGATGAAGACAATTGGTTCATTTCCTCTGATATGAACAACGAAAATCTTCTTTGAAACACCGATCTGAGGACCTGCAAGGCCAACGCCATCGGCTTCCTCAAGCGTATCTATCATCGCATCTGCAAGCATTTTCAGAGCTTCATCGAATTCTTTGATATCGGAGCATTCCTCTCTCAGGACATCGTCTCCAAGTTTATATATATCCAACATGGCCCGATGGTATACTGCCTCACTTTTCTTGACAAGGCGTGACAATAAAAGAATTTGCCCAACAACCCTCATCTGGCTATACTTTTCCTGGGGGTAACACCATGTTCAGAAAATTCTCAATACTGCTTCTTGCATTCTTCATGCTCTTTTCCTGCGAATTCTCACAATCGAGTGAAATCATAGATGGGAATACCCCGCATCCAGACACACCCGCAGAGGAGAATCCAGATGAAAGCGACCCCATTGTTCCTGACACTCCATCAGAAGAGGGAAACAAGACTCTCTCTGATAGCAAAGCAAGATATTATCTGAATATCGCAGTGGGAGAATATCCAATCGGGAATAATGACTGGGAAGACTTCATCGATGGCGATGAGATAGCATTTACCTTGGAGGAATATCCTGTTCAAAGATATAGTGATTATTTCGATTACTATTATATCTATATCAATGATATCACCGGCAATTGCGAAGCCACAATAAGCGAAGACAGCAATATCATATCCTCCGCTTATTTTGAAGACACAGATAATGGTAATACTTATTACATAGCGGGACAGACCATTGGCTCCAATCCAGTGATAAGCAATCAGGAAAAAGTTGTTCCTTCTATCGCGAATTTAATCATCGAGGTGATCGAATCAAGATTGTATGAAGATTACTATTCCGGATATCTGACTTCATTCACTCTTACCCGCGATGCGGCAAATGCAAACTCCTTCGGCTTTGATGCAGAGAACACAAAAGGCGACATAAGCCACTACAATGTCAGCAAGATGGTAGTAACAAGGACAAAGACATCTGCTGTCTCTGATCTTGAGGAGAGAATCGAACTTGTAATCTCAAACAGCTTTGAGACCATTACAATCACAGCTGCTAAAGTGAAAGGTGAGAAAAGCTATACAATTCTTTCTGCCACAGTAAGCTGACAGGGAAAGCTTTTAATACTATAATTCTTCCCCGAGGGTGAAAAATTGAGGGGAAAACCATTTATACTATCTGCATTGCTTTTATTTTCAGTCATATGTTCCTCCTGCATCGTCTCTACGACAGACATTATGAATACAGGGAAAAATGATTCTATCCTGTCCGGGATAGCAGAAGATAACGATAAAGCCCAGTACTATATAAACTCTCTGACTTCCGCTTACACATCTCAGCACAATGTCGGATGGAGAAATATGAATGAAGGAGACTATGTAACTGTAACATATTCCCATGTTCCTGTTTCTATAAGCAATGGCCTCGAGCAATATGATGGGACAGTCTCCGGAACGGTAAGCTTTACGAACCCTGTATCAAGCAAGTTTGAGATAACCTACTCCCTCAGAGCCGATGATGGTTCTCTCTCCTTATCCAACAGCTCTGCTCAAGATATAATAGGTTTTGATATACTGAATTTCATCACCCCGATAACCTCCCATACAGAATTATCAACCTTACAGAATACAGATGGTGTATCACGCTTCACAGTCGAGAGGAATATTACAGGTTCCTTCTCTGCAGATGATAGCAATGGATATGTCACATCTTTCACTATAGACAGAGTGAATATCGTGTTCTCTGCCTCCAGCGGTTCCAATCTGACTGAAAAGATTTCCATCAATGCAAATAATGGCGCGGAACGTGTCTTCGTTGCTGCAAGCCGGAGTGGAAGCTCAAGCGGCTATACAATCAATGAATTCTTCATTGAGCCTTTCGATGGATCAGGCTCTTCAGGCATGACCATCACAGATGATACTGCGCTGAAGATCCTCAATGAAGCTGTCAATAGTTATCCCAGGAAGGACAATGAAAGCTGGAACGATACCTATAACAGTGACAGGATACAGATTGTTCTTGAAGACTTCAGATATGGCTCATTGTCTCTGAATGGAATAATAGAAGCAGACGGCAACCATATAGATTCAGCCATGCTCTATGATGAGAGCCAAGCATTGCGTGTCTATGTCTCCGAGGCTATCTCCGGAGGAACAGCAAATCCATCTCAGTTCGTGCAATCTATCCTTTATACAGCTGCTTCTGCCCTGAAAGAGGGAAAGACACAGGGAATAAAAGAACTGAACATGACACGGAATGCCGAAGATGCAGGTTACAAGGAATTCTTTTTCGATGGTTCTACTGTCGTTATCAAGGATTTCCAGATTATACGGACCAAAAGCGCAAGCTCCAATACAATTGAGGAGAAGGCAAAGCTGCGTATCCTCCTCAATGGTGCCGATATCTCAATAAACGCAAAGAGGAACCTGCCGGGAAATTACACAATCACTTATCAAGGAGCCATCTGATGCGGAAAGCCCTTCTTACCATATTTCTTCTGCTCTCGATTGCAGCAGTCCATGCAAGAACAATGACAGGAACAGGCTATGGCGATACGCCGGAAGAAGCTCTTGAGAACGCCAGACGCGATCTGATCTCCCAGTTCTCGATAAGCATCTCATCTCTCATATACACTTCAACCAGTGATTATGGAAACGGCAGCGATACCTATTCACTGAGTACAGGATCCGTACAGTACTCTTCAATCGAGATAAAAGGAGAAGAGAAAACTGTCCGGAAAGAAGGAGATAGCTTCAAAGCCACTTCGACATTGGATGAAAGCGATGCAGAAGCTTACTATCTGGAAGTGCAGGAGCTGAGGAAATCCATACCGAATATCCGCACGATGATAGATTCCGGCAAAAGCGATGAAGAGAAACTCGAGCTGTACAGAACTCTTATCTCTTCAATGAAGAAATATGAGACGGACAGAGAAGTCATCGCCCAGCTTGCACCCGGCAGATACGAACTCTCCCCTCTCGATTTCAACCGTGTCGAGATTGAAGCTGAATACAGCAACCTTCTCTCAAAAGAGAACAACTCGCTCGATCTGACCATCAAGGAACTTGAAAGGCAGAGTTCACTGCAGATCATCACCGCAGAGGGCGAAGCGAGACTGAAAGAAGCGAGGAAAGAACTCGAAGAGAACATCCGTTATCAGGATGAGCTGCAGAAGGCTAATGAAAATGACTACAACCTGCGTCTGCAGACAATCGAACAATCAATAAAGACATCAGCTGAAGCTTTCTCATCATCATTCGGTATATCATCCACAGCCATTCCTGCAGAGGAATCATTCTCATCGCTGATGAACATAATCGAAGCGGACAGAGCCTCTTTCAAAGCTCTCAAGGATTCTGTTAACGCCACCCTCCATGATATCGAGTCGAGTTACGATTCAGAGAGCAAAACAACCATGCAGAGCGTTCTGAACAGGCCTTATGCAAAAACCCAGCTCGATGAGAAAGGACGTCCTAAAGAGGGTATGGAAGAAGCCAGAATCCAGCAGGCTGAGAAGCTGATAGAAAGCCGCAGGAAATTCTATGAAACAGCCTCTGATACGGCATACAGCACAGTCAAGGGCCAGTTTGAAATCATCACAGAGAACGCACTCCCGATAATCGACGAGCTGAACACAAAGACATTCACAGTCACAAACCGCGGTTCAGGAATCACGACAGTCATAAAGGCCTCGGATTTCGATACGGAGAATTACGTCTTCTACGGAAGTGCATACATTCCTGTTGCTGATACTACGCTGGCCTTCACCTTCAGGATTCCACTCTTCGACTGGGTCGTTGATGACTTCTGGCAGGATATCGAAGGGGAAGCCATCTACAGTATCGCAGATGAATGGATTGAGATCTTCGAAGACTACCCGAGTTCTTTCACCATTGAAGCCAAACTGAGAATCAAGGCAAATGCCAGCAACAATAAATACACAGCCACAATCACGGAATATGCCATCAAACGACCTGGAGAGACAGACTCTATATACAGAGAAACAATAAACAGAACATACTCATTCAGCTATGGAACCAATACGGATCTTCTCGACATATCTGTCTACGACAATGGCATGATCAGTGACAATGATGCGAAGGAAGGCATCCAGTCATTCTCCGAGCTGCTCGGAAAGAGATATCCGATAGCTATCACTGCAGATGGTCTTTTCGGTATTCCAACCGAGCATCTGAAGACCAGTATATCGATAGGAGCTTCAGCTGAGCTGTTCATTCCGACCTCTTCCGATGCACTGAATTTCTCAATCAATCTGGGTACATACTGGGCTTTCAGCAAGATGGAGGATATGGCAGGCAGCTATAAACTGATACGGGAAACCCACATGCTGGGCCTGCGTCTTCTGCCATACGTTAATGGTGTCTTTTCTGCAGGCCGCCGTGGATTATGTATTCTCGGATTCGGTTTTGGCGTAGACACGAGATTCAATGGCGGAACCCATCTGACGGGGGATATAAGAGCCGATATCGCATTCAGGGGAGAGAAGCAAGGACCAGCATTCATAGGTGGGGTGGATATATCGCTGACGAGCCCGGATCTGACTGGCATGACATATGGAATTTCAGATCTCTTCTTCTCTTTAGGAATCTCTCTGGGCATGCTCTTCTGAGAGCGAAGAGAATCTCAGATCTGCATTCTTCTCGACACCATATGTTTTGAAATAAGCCTCCTCTAGAGGTATCCAGCGTGATTGGAAGACCTTCGCCTTCTCTTCTCCATTGCGTTTCATGATTCTCCTGATCTGTTCCTCCGGTTCTATATCAAGGAAAACAGATAAATCATAGTAACGTCCAAACCGGGGGCTGAGACTGTATGCACCTTCTACAATGACAATTCCAGAGGCATCGATTGAGAGCAGAGACTCATCATAATCCATTTTCGAACAATCAAAACGGTGATACAGAAACTTACTATGGCTTTCAAGACCGGGAAGAACTTCATCAATGAACCTCTCATAATGCACATTCCCTCCAGCTTCATGAAATCTCTCTTCCGTCCTGAGAGCAGGAGGAAGAAAGAAATCATCCATATGAATGACACTGCCTCCTGTTACCATCGCAAGCTCCGCTGCCAGTGTTGTCTTGCCTGAAGCAGAACGTCCATCGATGGCAATAACTCTGACACTAGGTGCCAAATTGCAGATAATCTCATCCAATGCCCTCATCCCTGTTCCTTCTCAGTAAAGCCTGTCTTTTCCAGAGCGGCATAAATCAGGGGAATGAGAACAAGCTGCATGATGATGGCAGGCAGACATGAGACGAAATAACTGGTAATCCAGATCGGAAGCGTCATGGCACCGGGGGTGAAGATGAAAGCCCTGGCAAGTCCTGCCACGATACGGCCGGCAATCATAGCTACCAGCAAGCTTATGATGACACCGCATCTTCTTTTGTGAAGAAATACCATCATCAGTCCTGCAAAAAAGCCATAACAGCCAAGTTCAGTCATCATCTGAGGCAGCATCGGAAGTCCTGGCATTCCTGTAAAGAGAAATGAAAGCAATGGCCCCGCAATACCGCAGATAACACCTGAGCACCAGCCTGCAACGATACCACAGAGAAGGACAGGCAGATGCATCGGAGAAAAGAGAACACCGCCATTCGGAATAGCATGGAAAACCATCGGAAGCACTACACAGAGTGCTATACAGACTGCACAAGTGAGTGATCTTTTAAGCACAGACATCAATATACTCCTCCAAGCGCAGCAGCGCCTGCAAAAACCAGAATCGAAAGGATTATCGAAAGAACATCAGCTTTCGCATAATGTACCTTTTTCCGTTTTCTCCCATACTCGCCTCTGTAGCCTCTTGCTTCCATGGCAGATGTGAGATCATCAGCTTTCCTGAAAGCAGAAAGAAAGAGAGGAAGAACGAGGGGAACAAACGATAAAACTCTTTCCTTGATCTTATTCCCATGTACTGCAAAGCCCCGGGAACGTGACGAAAGCATGATGTATCTGCCTTCTCTTGCAAGAACAGGAATCATCGTGATGGCAATAGAAATGATCAAAGCAATCTCATCAGTCCTTAAATGCAGATAAGAGAACGGATGCAGAAGCGCTCTCAGCCCATCTGTTATCTTCAGCGGTGTGGCAACGGCAGTCAGCAGCGATGAGAGAAGTGTCACAAGGACAATCGTGGCAATCATCCTTAGACCAATCATCATCCCATCAGACGACAGCGTGATGATCCACCAGGAAAAGAGAGGTTCTGCCGCTGGCTGAAAGAATGCATTCATCAGGAATATCGTGATCATGAAAGCCCTGAAACGCCAAAGCGCCCTGACAGCCGGAAGAAGGGCTATTCCTCCGTAGCTGTAGAGAATGATTATCAGAAGGATGGAAAGCACTATGCCAGGAAGTGAAGATGAAAGCATCACAACTGCAATGAGCAGAATGAAGTATGAGGTGACCAAAGAAGATGGCGAGATGCAATGCAATACCGAATCTCCCCTCTGATAAAACCCAAGCATATTCATCTCAGGCCCCTCACTTTCTCCACAGCCGCCTCTGCAACTGCCTCGATATCACAAGAGGTGGAAAGGCGTGATGCAAGAAATGAAAGCCAGGATCTGCTTTTACTGTCACGGACGATCCGTCCCCCATCCATCACAATAACCCGCTCTGCATACTCCTCAAGATTCTCATCATGGGTGGCAATAAGCACTGTCTTTCCACGCCTCTTCAGTTTCTCCAGGATATCCAGGAATCTCTCATACCCATAGCCATCGATACCGACAGTTGGTTCATCCATCAGCAATACATCTGGATCAGAAATCAATGTGCCAGCAATAGCAACTCTCCTTCTCTCTCCACCGGAGAGGGCGAATGGAGATTCATTCCATTTGCTCTCATCGATTGCGACTTCCTTCAAAGCCTCTTTAGCTCGCTCTTCAGCCTCCCTCCTCCCGATGCCTCTGGCACGGAGGGCGTAAGATGTATCGAGGAGAACGGTAGATGCAAAAAGCTGCCGTTCCGGATACTGGAAGATGATGCCGATATGACTGTCATGGGACGTGAGAATTCTTCCATCCAGACTCAATGTGCCCTCCTTGAGGACAACAAGGGAGGAAAGCATCAGAAGCAGCGTTGTCTTGCCAGCTCCGCTTTTCCCCGTAAGAAGAGATATACCACCGTGCAAGGTAAGGGAGATATCAGAGATGGTGAAATCATCCTGTGTGAATGCTGCATGCTCCAGTTTCAGTTCCACAGCAGCACCTCCAGCTCATCTCTGGTGACCACACACCCTGTTTCTACTCCCATATCTCTCATCTTCGATGCAATCACGGATGGAAGCGTAGGCTTTATCCCTATCTGCATAAGATAATCCGCATCGCAGAGAATTTCTCTTGGCTTGCCATCCTTCACGATCCTGCCCCCGGAAAACAGGACAACCCTGTCTGCCCAGAGCGCTGAGAGAACATCATGGGTAATCATTATGATGATTCTGTTCTCACGGAAATGCGAGATAAGTGTCATCAGTTTTTCCTCTCCATCCCCGTCAAGCATGGCAAAAGCCTCATCAAAGATAAGAATGGATGGAGAAAGTGCAATTACGCCGGCAAGCTGCGCTCTCTCCTTCTCTCCTCCTGAAAGCGTTTCAATCAGACGGTTCTTATACGTCTCAAGTCCTGTAAGAGAAAGACTGCGGCTGACACTGTCATCTCTCTCCTTCTCATCAAAGCCATAATTCTCAGGACCGAATGCCACATCATCTGCCAATAAAGGAGAGACAAACTGGCTGTCAGGATCCTGAAAGACGAATCCTATCTCCTTTCTGATGTCATAGAGCTTCTTCCCATCCTTAAGTGACATGCCATTGACAGTGATCTCTCCGCGCTTAAGCGGAAGGAGGCCATCGATAAGGCGCACGAAAGTAGATTTTCCAGAACCATTGGCTCCGAGAAAAGCAACAAAAGAGGGACCATCAATGGAAAGACTTACAGATGAAAGCACATCTTTCGTGCCATATGAGAATGAGACATCTTCCGCTTTGATCTGCGGCATTTTGCGTTCCAGTGCCCTTCTGGACACAGCTATCGATTTAAAGATTAACCTTCAGGCTTCAGTACAGCTTCTGCTGCTTTTATTACACCATCTATCATAACAGAAAGCGATGTATCTGGTACACCCACCACGATATTCCCGCAGATATTCACAGGTATCAGAATACGCCGGGCCCGGGCCTGTCCGACAGCTGCAGCCATCGCCTCGGTAACCTCGCCATACATACTGTCTGGAATGCAGATCCCTATAGGTCCTACAATCAGATCAGCGCTCCTTGACAACACCCTCACAGGATTCTCACCCGTTGCACCATGATCCGCCCCAGAGGAAAGCATGCGCTGCGTAGCAATGCTGTTTGTTCCCACAGCGTTGATGACAGCAGAAGGAAAATGAGAACGGAGAGCAGCAACGACAGCCTTTCCCAGGCCTCCACCCTGCCCATCTATGACAAGAATTTCCATAGCAAGATGATTGCAAGAAGAGAAAAAATCGTCAACTCACATCAGTGAGACAGGATCCATATCTATCTCCAGATGCAACGACGATGGAATCTTGCGGTTATCGAGGAGCAAATGCGCGAAATTCAAAAGCTGCGCGGCACTGGCAGAACGCAGAAGCACATGATACCTGTAGAACTGTGCTTTACGGGCTATGAGGCAAGGAGAAGAAGAGAATATCTCGATATCTTTCCAGCCACCGCTTTTTGCGAGTTCAAAGGCATCTTTTTCAAGCTGTTCTGCATACTGGGAGACATACTCCTCATTCTTTCCCCGGACAGTCAGGTTCAGCAGACGTGAGAAGGGAGGAAATAACGTAGCTTTGCGTTCTTCGAGCTCTTTTCTATAGAACTGTTCAACGCTTCCATCCTGAGCAGCAGCTACAGCAGGATGGAAAGGCTGTGTTGTCTGGATAATGACATAGCCGTCGTCATGGTAGCGTCCTGCCCTTCCTGCGACCTGATGCAGAAGGCAGAAAGTACGTTCAGAAGCCCTGAAATCAGGGATGGAGAGAGAAGAGTCGGCATTCAGAACACCAACAAGCGAGACAAGAGGAAAATTAAGACCCTTGGCTATCATCTGAGTCCCCAGAAGTATATCAATATGACCGCTGCGGAAGCCCTGGAGTATCTCCTGTGTCTTTCCCTTCTTTTCCGCTGTGTCAGTATCAAGTCTGGCGATGCGGGCAAACGGAAAGAGAGATCTAGCCTCCTCTTCCACGTTCTCTGTTCCGAACCCATGCGGAGAGAGGTCACGTGAGCGGCACTCTGGACAGACTGTCACCAATGGCTCTGAAAAGCCGCATGTATGACAGACAAGACGCTGTTCTTTCTTATGATAAGTAAGAGACACAGAGCAATTCGGGCAGGTAATCACATGGCCGCATTCGGCACAGACATAGTTATATGTGTAACCACGTCTGTTGAGAAAGAGAATGACACCGCGTTTTTCCGAGAGAGCCTTTCTTATAGCCTCTTCCAGCACCGGTGTTATATTCCGTTTCTCTTTCAGGCAGTTCACGATATCAACGCGAGGATACTTTCCTTCCCCGATCCGCTCCCTCATATCTATCCTGTGGATCTTATGGTTCTCCATCATCTTCCAGGCTTCAAGCGAAGGAGTCGCAGATCCCATTATCAGGGCAGCATCTTCTTTTGCCCTGCGGTATTCTGCTACCTGTCTTGCATGATAACGCGGTGCGGTCCCGGATTTATATGAAGTCTCGTGCTCTTCATCAATGATAATAAGCCCCAGATTCCTGAATGGCGCAAAAACGCTGCTCCTGGCTCCGATGACAATATCTATATCTCCCGACATGATTGCATTCCATGCTTTCAGCCGCTGGGAGGGAGTAAGGGATGAATGCAATATAGCGACACGGCCGGAAAAACGCGTATAGACTTCATCGGAAAGCTGCTCAGAGAGAGTGATCTCCGGTACCATGTACAATACCTGCTTGCCTTCCCTGATGATATCCTCCGCCCTTCTGAGATATACCTCGCTCTTTCCTGAACCTGTTATACCGAATATGTAGAAGATCTTATCACCTGACGTCCTCAGCACGGAAAGCGCATGTTCCTGACCCGGAGAGAGATTCTCAATCGGAGAGAATGATGAAGGCTCATAAAAAGGGCTGATCTCGCTCTCACGGCGACCAGATGGAATCATAGAAGAGAGATTAAGCCCCACAGGAGAGAAGTACATCGTCTTCATCCAGAACGCAAGATCCAGAAGATTCTCTGTGAAAACAGGACTTTTATCTATAACTCTCTCAATAGTTTTCAGCTCATAGTCCCCGGCAGGCCTGACATCGCTTACGGAGATTACAAAACCTGTCATCCGTCTTCTGCCGAATGGAACAACAACGCGTACGCCGAAAACAGCATCGGATGCAAGGGAAGGGGGAATAATATAGCTGTAAGAGGCTTCGTAGGGCAGATTCAGAAGCACAGTAGCATATCTCACTTACAGCGCTCCTCCGTCCCGAGCTCCTTCCTGATGAACAGCATATCCTGCCAGATTGATCTCTTCAGTGAAGAATCATGAAGGTACTCCGAAGGCGAATATGTCACATAGGAAGGAATGTGATTGATACTGAAACGCCTCAGCCTTAGCCCATCCATATCATCGCCACGTCTCGTCATGAATCTTGCAGTATCAGAGCCAAGAAGCACCAGAGACTGGGGTTTGAGCAGCATCATCTCCTCCCTCAGGAAAGAACGGCATGCTACGGCAGATTCATATGAGAACGCCGATACAGGACACTTTATCAGAGTAGTGAGTGCCCACTCGCCTTCTTCAAGCAGCAGGGAAAGCCTCCACCATGCTTTGAAAATGCCCAGAGACTCAGGAGAGAATATCATCTCATTCTCCGGATACGGAGCAATGAAAAGGACCTTCGCCCCTGTTTTCCTCACTGGATCGGCAAAGATTCTTCTTGATTCAAATGCATGGCATGCATGGCAGGAGGCAGCTCTCTTATAAAGATCATCCAGAGGATTTCTGACCTCAGGAACCTTGCTCTCATTCCTGTCTTTCAGAGAATAGGATGTATATGGTACACGCTCCCCATCAGGATCTGAGAGGGCAATACGTTCGGCATCATCGAGCATGGACATGAAAAGAGATTTTGTAAGATTATCTGCCATATTGCTCCTCAAACCATTGGTACTTCTCCGGATCATAGCTTACATCTGCCAGATACAGCCCTGCAGGAGAAGCTGTACGCAGTGCCATCTCCCTTGATCTGCTTTCAAGCCTTGTCCTGAATGCTTCACATGCCTCTCCTGATAAAGATGCATAGACCATCGTTCCTACCATACTCCTCACCTGATGATAGAGAAAAGCATTACCTGCTGTCCTGTAGCGCAGTATCTGAGTGCCGAATACATCGTATATGATATCCCATTGGGAAAGATAGATGTCCCTTACCTTTGACAGAGATTGATCCCTGGCAGAAGCGAATGTAGTGAAATCATGGGTACCTACAATAAGAGAGGCATAGGACTGCAGAAGATCAAAAGGAGGAAGTTCCTTGAACATCGCAATCCTTCCATCATCCCAGGGAAGCATGTCCTCTGCAGCTTTTATCAGATACCAGTACTCCCTCGACATCGTTGAAAAACGAGCATGAAAGCCCTCCGGAGCCTCTTGGGAAGACAGCACTCTGATACTCTTCGGAAGCTTTGTATTGAGAATCACACGATACTTTTCAGCTGCAATCGAAGATGATGTATCAAAATGGCAGACCTGTGAAAGAGCGTGTACCCCTGCATCTGTTCTGCCAGAACCATATACAACTGTCTCTTTCTTCAGAATTTCAGTAAGGACCTGAGAAAGAGTTCCCTGCACGGAAGGTGCATTCCCCTGAGCCTGCCAGCCATGGAAGAAGGATCCATCGTAGGAAAGACGGAGCATAATGCGCTTCTCTCCTTCTCCCGGCAAGCTATAAGTTTCAGGACGATTCCAGTCACTGCGCATACTCGGCAACCACCATAGCTACAGCAGCTTCCTTCTCATGGCTGAGAGAAAGGTGCAGAATAAAGCCGGAAGCAAGTGCTTCAGCCCTGCCTGTAAGGAAAAAATAAGGCTTACCATGCTCATCTTCCCGCACAGTAATCTCTGAAAGAGAAAATCCCCTGATACCTGTGCCCAATGCTTTGGCAAAGGCCTCTTTTGCGGCAAACCGTGAAGCGAAATACTCAGCAGGACTGGCCGGAGCTGCTTTTATCTCCTCCTCTGTAAAAAGTCTGGACAATAAACGCTCCCCCATATTCTCAAAGCGTTCGGTCGCTGCGATATCAACACCGATGCCGCGGATCATCACATCTCCTCAAAAAGGATTCTCACACTCGAAGGGCTTGCACTGACAACAAGACCATCACGTGTATAGATATCATCACGATACTCAAGCATGACCGGTACTCTCTCTATGCCAGGACCTGAGACCGAAGAGAAATCAGCTTTTGCCTCGATCTCCGCAGGATCTACAAGATAGATAATGCTGTCAGGACCTGTTATAACGACATCAATCGTTTCAGGAACCAGAGATACAGCCTGATAGTTCTCAGGAAGCACGACATCAAGAGGCAATGTAACCACACGGTCGTTCACATTCATGAAACGCACGGAAAGCACGATGAAAAGCGCAATCAGGAATGAGAAGATTTTAGGAATCCAGTTCTGAAGGGCGATGGAAATTATCTTGTTCTTCATGCGTTTTCTCCCTCCACTGATTCCTGTCTCTGTCTCTCTTCTGGAAGCACATCCCTGTAACTGAGAAGCTTGAGAAGCGTCTTCTTTATCGTCTCAGAAGAGAGATCGTAATATATATTGGCATTATATGACAAAGAGATAGCCCCGGTTTCCTCGGAAACTACAAGAATGACTGCATCTGACTCTTCAGCAAGTCCAAGGGATGCTCTGTGTCTTGTTCCGAATGTCGCCTTGATATTCCTCTGCTCAGAAAGCGGAAGGTAACAGGCTGCATATGTGATACGACCGCCTTGCACGACACAGGCTCCATCATGCAGAGGCGTATCATGATCGAAGATGGTGAGTATCAGCGTTGATGACAGATCTGCATTCAGCTTCGTACCAGACTCCAGAATTGACTGTATATCCGTATGACGGGGGAAGACAATGAGCGCACCTCTTTTCTTCTCGACGAGAATATTGCAGGCATTGAGAATGGAATCAATCTGATCCCCTGTAGTCTGCTGGCCTCGGAAAAGCCTCGATTTACGCGAGAAGGAAGAGGAAAAAGCCCTTCTGAGTTCTGGATGGTAGAAGACGCAGAGAAGCATCAGGACCGGTACTGCGGCAATATTGAGTATTGAAGTAAGCACATCCAGCTCCAGCGCCCTGCACAGCAGATAGATGACGACAAGCGCAAAGAGCATACCGAGGACCTCTGTAGCCTTGGTATCAGAGATTGCCAGATAGAATCTGTAGATGACAAAAGTGAGAACAGCAACCTCAACCAACATTCTCAGATAATCGGTAACACTCAGTGTGGCAAAGACCTCAAACACTCAACACTCCTTATCAGAGGGCATCCAGCCAAGGGTGCACCTGACAGCCTTCTGCCAGAATCCTACCTTTTTTTCCCTCTCCTTGTCATCCATTACAGGAAGCCATCTCATTTGTTCTTTCCAATATCGGCGCAGCGTCTGGGTACTATCCCATACTCCGATGGTCAGGCCTGCCGCATAGCAGGCACCAAGCGATGTAGTCTCCACTATCTGCGGCCTTATGACAGGAACACGCAGGATATCAGCCTGGAAAGCCATCAGAGGAACTGAATTCGTCATTCCGCCATCAACCTTAAGCTCACTGATGGAAATACCGCTGTCTTTTTCCATTACAGAGAAAATGTCATTGGCCTGAAATGCCGTTGCTTCAAGAACAGCACGGCATATATGAGCTCTTGTGGCATACCCTGTCAGACCTGCAATCACACCACGGGCATCACTGCGCCAGTATGGAGCGAATAGGCCGGAGAAAGCAGGAACGATATACACACCGCCGTTATCAGGGACAGAAGCGGCAAGCGCGTCGAGCTCCTGCGGAGAAGAAACCATCTTCAGCTGATCACGGGTCCACTGCACCAGCGAGCCTGCAACAGCTACAGAACCTTCAAAGGCATAGCACATCTTCTCTTTTCCGATACGGTAGGCAACGGTCGTCAGAAGCCCATGGGATGAAAAGCAAGGCTCGGTGCCGATATTGCTCAGCATGAAGCACCCGGTTCCATATGTGCACTTCGATTCACCTTTAGAGAAACAGGCCTGTCCGAAAAGCGCCGCCTGCTGATCTCCAAGGATACCGGCAACGGGAACCTCTGCTCCAGCTGGTCCTTCCCTGTCTGTCACGCCATAGACAACTCCAGATGATGAGACAATCTCAGGAAGCCATTCTTTCCTTATACCTGTAAGGGATAGCATCTCAGCATCCCAGTCTCCTGTACGGATATCCATCAGCATATAGCGGGATGCATTAGTCACATCTGTCACAACAGCACGTGAAGAGGTCAGTTTTGAAACGAGATAGGAGTCAATTGTGCCGAAGACGATCTCGTTCCGCTCCGCCGCACCTCTCACTTCAGGTACATTATCCAGAAGCCAGCGTATTTTACTGGCAGAGAAATAAGGAGAATAAAGCAGACCTGTCTTCTCCCTCAGCTTATCTTCCGGGAAGGACAGAGAGAGCTTCTTTATGTACTCCTCCCCCCTGAGATCCTGCCAGACAATGGCATTGTAAAGAGGCCTGCCTGTCTTCTTTGAAAACGGAACAACAGTCTCACGCTGGTTTGTAATGCCGATAGCAGAGAGCTTAGAACCATCAAGTCCTGCCCGCTCCAGAGCTGTTTTCATCACAGCACAGGTATTATTCCAGATTTCCTCAGCATCATGCTCAACCCAGCCTGGCCGAGGGAAAATCTGCCTGTGCTCCATCTGGGCAGAGGAGACAATATTGCCTTCGCTGTCGAATATCATGAAACGGGTACTTGTCGTCCCCTGATCTATGGCGCCGATATACTTCATAGAAAGAATTATATCACAATAAAAAACTTACAGAGGCAGACTCTCTGCCTGCCACGGAAATTCAGAGGCCTCAACCGCTTTTTTATCCCCGATGCAGGCTGCCATCCAGCATCCCTCATCCAGCTCCTCTTTCAGCTTTCTGCCCCCTTCCTGCACATCTTCAACAGACAGAGAGAGAATCTCCTTCCTGATACGCTCTCTTTCGCTATCGCTGATACGATAAAGAAGCCGCCTGATATCCACAAGAGAACGGACAGCAGGAGCCATAGGCTTCAGATCTCTGGCAAGTACTCCGATTACAGCATCTTCCAGCCTTTCTGCGGTGATACCGCTCTCTGTTCCTGAGGCAAGGAAATCCTTTATCGTGTCATCAAGGCGCGGATCGCGGTATGAATAGAAAGTGAAGATACGCTCACAGTTATCAAGATAAGCTCCCGCTCCATATGCGCCCCCTTTCTCTCTCACAGCAGTCCAGAGGAATGTCTGGGAAATAATGGAAAGGAATATTCTCTCCTTGGAAGAAAGCGGATCAGAGAATCCGGGAGCCCGGCAGGAGATGGCGGTGAATGAAACAGATGAAGAGAGTGTACGGGCCTTGAAACGGGCAGAAGGCGGCAAGACATGCTCATACTTTCCAACACCTCTGCCTTCCGGGAACCGGCCTCTGAATGATGAAGCTGTATCGACAGCTCTTCCAATAAGATCGCTATCCGTTGTCACATGGATCATCATCCGCTCTCTCGCAAGCATTCTTGCCCTTACATCTTCCATCTCCTTGCCCAATGCCTTCAGGTCTCCGTTCAGCATCTGTGCAATCGTATACCAGCAGGTGACGCCTGAAAGCCTTTCTCCAATATAAAGCGAAGGAGAAAGCGCAGAAGCTGCCAGAGCCGATGCATATGTATGACCGCTCTGTACCACAGAACTGGAGAAATCAGTCGAGATATCTGTCAAGGCCGCCTTGATTCTCGCCTCATCTGTGATGATTCCTTCAAACAGCAGCTTCATAAAAAGATCCAGACCTTCCCACTGCAGATCAGGCAAGGACTTCAATCGGCAGACAAAGAAAACTTTCTCCTTTCCATCGGAAGTTGAACCGGATTCAACATAAAAAGCATATCCACCGGAGACGAAACGCAGAGCTGTAGAGAAATCCGAATAGTTCATATCAGGCAGATTACACATGGAAAAAAGCCTAGCAAGGACATTTACTGCATCCAGCTCTCTGTAGCTGAAATCAGAGATATCGAAGACAAGATCTGTATAGACAATTCCTCCTGAGGCCATAGGAGCTGCCACAACTCCATCTATGTATGTGTGTCCTATCCTATCGAATGAATACGGCAGGTCCTCCCTGGTAAGGCGCGGAATCGAAGCCACAGAAGCAGGAGAATCAGGAGTTGTCTGGAAAACATTGAAACGCTTCTCCTTTTCTTCCGAGTACTCATTCCTGCGCTCTTCAAGTACTTTTCCAATAGCTTCCTCGATGGCCTTCCCTTCGCCCGGATCCTTGCGGACAATCGTAAGAAGCCTGTGTGGATTATCTACAAGATTATCCATGATCCAGTCTTCAAAGAAGCGTGGATTATCCTTCCAGGCCTTCCTTATATCCTCAATCACAGCTGAAGGGGAAAGAAAGAGTGCCGGATCTGTCCCGAAGGTCAGACCTTTCTCTGCCTGGAAGAAGAGTCTCATTCCCTGCGGGATTCCGCCGGGAATCTCCTTCAGTGAGAACTCCATTCTCCTTATAGCCGCTTCCACAGCTTTCCTGTCCAGCCCTCTTGAAGCAATCTCCCTGAGGGCCGAGAGTATGAATGCTTCGATTTTTCTGGCATCTGAAGGATCAGAGGATGAGAAACCTGCAGAGAACACCAGTTCCCGATAGCTTGAACTCATACCGCTCTCTGTAGAAAGATCCTTGCCAAGATCAGACTCAGCAATAGCTTTATAAAGAGGACAGCCAGGAGACCCGAGAAGGATATCGACAATGAGCGACAGGAGAGTGCTCTCTCCCGGCTTCGCATTATCACCAAGAAGCCAGGAAAGCATTACAGAGGACCATCCTTCCTCATCTTCCGCAGCAGAGACCGTCTCATATAATCGCGGTTCAGTCCATCTTGCTGTCAGGCCTGTACGCGTTATCTTCTCCCCCGCTTCACGCGTTGAGAGATATTCCTCATCGAGAAGTGTAAGAAGCGGTACGATATCCATATCCCCATAGAGAAAGAGGGAAAGATTTGCTGGAACATAATGTCTTTTGTAGAAATCCAGGTATTCATCATATGTCAGCTTGCAGATTTCCCTTGCATCTCCCCCTGACTCAAACTGGTACGGAGATGTGCCGAAAAGCGGTTTCGTAGAGGCTGAAGCAAGTACGAACTCATGCTCAGCCATTTCACCCAGCATCTCGGAAAAGACAACACCTTCAAAGTGCATCCCCCCGGAAGATGATATCCTTATCCCTTCCTGCATGAATGTCTCTTCCCTCAGCAGCGGTGAGAAAACCGCATCTGTATAAACAGAGAAAAGATTTTTCAGATCCTTTTCCACCGTGGAAGCGGCAGGGAAATAAGTTCTGTCAACACCTGTCAGAGCATTGAGGAATGTATTGCAGCTGTTGCGCACAAGAATCATGAACGGATCTTTGACAGGATACTTCCTGCTTCCGGAGAGCACAGTGTGCTCAATGATATGAGGAATACCCTTGCTATTCTCTGGCGGGGTATAAGAAGTATAGGAAAAGAACTTTTCGCTATCATCCGTCTTCACGTAATATGCTATGAAACCTGTCTTCTCATGTTCCAGGAATATACCTTCAGCTTTATAGTCAGGAAGTGCTGAAATATTCTTCACGATAAAGCCGGCAAAGCGGTCACCTACTTTGAATTGCTGCATGAGAAGAAGATAAACGAGAGTGCGACGTTTCTCAAGAGTTGACAGACCTCCCTCTCTGTCCTACCCTCACAGCATGCGTTTCATCGGACCCCATGTCTCCATAAAAGACAACATAGCTCTATCTGCAGAACGTGCACATGAACTAGGTGCAACAGGTTTCGCCATCTTCACGAAGAATCAGAGAATCTGGAGTGCTCCTGCGCTGAAAGAAAGCGATGCGGAAGCATTCAGAGAGAATCTGGAGAAATATGGCTTCTCCCCATCCTCTGTACTCCCTCATGCGGGTTATCTGATCAATCCAGCAACACCAGACCCAGTTCTCAGAGAGAAATCCCTCAATCTCTTCATCGATGAAGCCAGACGGACCGCTTCACTGGGACTGAATGTCATAAACATCCACCCTGGAGCATATAAAGAAGGAGAGGCCTCTGATGGGATGAAACGTTCAGCTGGTATGATTGATGAAGTTCTCAGAGAAGTGGATGGAATAAAGATTGCCATCGAAAACACCGCAGGAGCCGGGACAATACTCGGATCGACTTTCGAAGAACTGGATAAGATACTCTCATATACCATCCAGAAAGACAGGGTCGGATTCACGCTCGACACAGCGCACCTTTTCGGAGCTGGCTATAACGTGAAAGAGCATGCCGGGAAAATCCTTGATGATTTCGTATCACGATTCGGTGGAGAAAAGCTCCTCGGCATGCACCTCAACGATTCGAAAGTCCCTTTGAGCTCACATAAGGACAGACACGAAAGCATTGGTCTGGGCCTGATCGGGAAAGAAGCCTTTCTTACCATAGTCCGGCACAGAGCAACAGAGAACATTCCTCTGATCCTTGAGACGCCGGACGAGACACGGTGGAAGGAAGAGATCAGACTGCTTTCAGAGTTCTGAGAGGAACATGCCAGCAGCAGCTGTACCAGAACGGGAAAAGGCTGCTGCTGTAGCCTCTTCCCTATCATCACCGCTGCCGGATACAGAAAGCTCTCTGACGATATAAGGATCCTGATCATCTGCATGATAGAAAGCCAGACGGCCATCGGCTCTGGCAAAGACTTTTCCAGCCCCATCCTCATATCCTGCTATTCCTGTACGAAGCAGGATGTACTCGTCCATTCCGGGATATGTCCGCTTCAGATAACCAAGCACATCAGATTCATCCTCTCCGGATGCACTGACAATGAAATAGTTTCCCGCCAAAGAACTTTCCAGATACTGAGAGAAGCTTCCCTTTGCGGACATCCCCTTGATTTCCGTACCATCCTCAGCATATTCAGCGATTCCCACAACAGTATGCTCCGGAGATAGAATACCGCTGTCTGTATAGCTGTATTCTACAGCAGAAGCCTGAAGCAGGTCTTTGAAATCATCAAGGAAACCCTCCGGAGCCTTTGCTTCTATCTCATCAAGCAGAGCATCTGGAATGGAAGCGGAAAATATGATTCTGCCGCTGCGTAGCATATATGGATTTGTTCTGAAGAAATGAGCATTGCCTCTGCTGTCAGTAAGCAAAGTGAAAGATGTCTCTATATATTCACCATCTCCATCCAGCATCTGGTAAGAAGCGTTTACAAGAGCACTTACGACCGGTGGATGGAAAATACCTTTTGCCCTGCTTAAATGGACAGTGACATCGTCCCCTTCCCCGTATTGCACATCAATTTCAAGATTGGCAAGATACTCCTCTGCCATGGACAGAATCCTTTCTGGAGCATATTCCTCATCCATCACAGCACCATCCAGCGATAGAGAGAGCGCATTGAGTACAGCTATAATCGTATCGGTATCCCTGTTGGCTCTATATCTCTCCATCGCCGTTGAGAGAAAATCCCCGATTCTCTCCGTCCGCTCGATGGCTGCCGTATATTCTGCACTGATACTGCTCTGATAACGGTCCTGAGGAATCTCGAGCATAGCGAACCAGGAGACGCCGCCTGTTGCAGGAGCTGTATATGTATTGACTATGAAAGCCTCAAGATCCGGTATTGAATCTGTAGATAGCAATATTCTGTAATAAAGAGAGACAGCATCATATCCCAGCCCTTCCCCCAGCTGCGTAAGGATGTCACGATAAGCAGCAGCACGTGCCGAAGCACTGTCAGTACCGACTCCAGAACCTACAAATACCACATATCCTGCCGGATGAGGTGGCTCTCTTGTCCAGGAGGGACCTTCTGTCGATGTGAAGGAGGAGCAGGAGAAGAGAAAAACCAGAGAGAGGAGAAGAAGAAGTATCTTTTTCAAAAATCACCTCCCATGGAGAGAAGGAACATATGTTTCCCCTGCATGTTCTCGTATCCGAGACGCCAGAAAAAAGATGGCAGGGCCCTGTGTTCATAGAAAACTGAAAAGACTCCGATCCAGTCAAAACCCGTATCTGAAGCTCCAAGAAGAACAGAGGCATTAGCTCCGATACGCCCCTCTTCAAGAAGCGTGAAACTCACGTCTGGAAAAATCCTCCAGATATCCAGATATGCTTCAATTCCGATTCCACCATAAGCATAGTTCTTCCCATCTGAATATCTGTACGCTGCACTTATTATCGGAACAAATGGATAAATCAGGTCAGTACGTCCAATGGAAACCATAGAAAGAATATCAGGAGAAGAGAAATCAAAGCCCGCAGAAGCACTTGCAGAGACTCTCCAGGCACCTGCCTTTTCCAGCGTCATCCCTGGATATGGGACATCAAGATAGAGAGGCTCCAGAACAGTTGCGGAGGGAAAGGTTTCCTCTACTTCAAAGACTGCTCTGGTCTTTCCAAGACTATCAATGGCATTCAGCCTCGTACCTCTTCTCAGCCCCAGATCATCAGATACTGAATACGATGCAGGAAGAGCATAACCGAGAATGATATCGCTATCGCTATAAAGAGATTCCTCATAGAAGAGCAGATTGTGTATCTCCCTTTCGAGGGACTCCAGAAGATCAGTTCTTCCGCTTCCGCTGAATTCAAGAAGAACTTCCTTCTCACCATATGAAAGCATGAAGGAGGCAAGAATAAGATCATCATCAAAATGCTCTTCACTGTATGAAGAGGCTTCTGCAACCAAATCTCCCCTCCCCCATGTTTCCTTTCCGACAGAAACAGATAAAGAGGACAAGACATCATCAGGAAGTGTTCCATCGGATATGATATGCGAAGCCGCAAGAGGAGAAAGAATCATCAGCAGCAGGGATACAAGCAGTAACTTCCTCATCGGACCATTTCCTCTATAATGGCAAGCATGAGCTCTGTTCCTCTCTCCATAGCTTCCAGAGCAACCCACTCTGTCAGTGAGTGCATATTATGCGCTCCTGTGAAGATATTCGGAGAGGCTATTCCATTATAAGCTAAAGCAGCTCCATCAGTACCGCCCCTGATAAGCGTCTCTTCCAGCTTTATTGACAGTTTTTCCGCAGCTTTATAGACAGCCTCAAGAGCCTCCGGCCTCTGGCTGTTCGCTTTCGCCATGTTCCGATACTGGATATCAGCATCAGTTTCGATGGAGACACCATGGAGCAGCCCGATTGACTCCGCCAATGCCTGAAGGGCTTTCAGACGGCGCTCGAAATTCTCTTCAGAAAAATCACGTATGATAACGGAAAGCTCTGCTTCGCCTGCAGTCCCTTTAATATCGGTGGGACAGTAATACCCATAGCGACCATCAGTTGCTTCAGGACTCTCAGAGCCAGGAAGTGCTGTAACAATATGAGCAGCAGCCGTAAGGGCATTATGCATGCGGCCACGGGCATCTCCGAAATGGAAGACCGTACCATGAATGGAGAATCTGACGGAAGCTGCATTGAAACACTCTGTCTCCACCTCGCCTTCCCTTCCTCCATCAAAGGTATAGCAGATACGGCTTTCCATCTTCTCATATGGGAACTCTGACATGCCGCTGCCAGTCTCTTCATCAGGGGTGAAGAAGACTTCAATATCGGGATGCCTGATCTCTGGATGGGAAACAAGATAGCCAAGGGCTTCCATGATGATAGCAACCCCAGCTTTATCATCAGCTCCAAGGAGTGTATCACCGCTGCTGGTTATGATAGTACCACCGATATAATTCCCAAGATCTGGATTTGTTTTTCTCTCTATTGTTATACCATCAAGAACGATATCTGACCCATCATAATCAGGCCAGACCATGGCTTTGACACCATTTCCTGGAACATCATCCGCTGTATCAACATGAGCCATGAAAGCAACAGGCTCGCCATCACTGTTGCCTTTAAGTTTTCCTGCAACTACCTTTTCCTTACCATAATAGACTTCAAGCCCCAATGCCTCAAGTTCTGATTTCAGATGAAGAAGAAGCTCTTCCTCACCATCAGCTGTAGGACGCTTTTTCCCGCAGAGAGCACTGTTGCTCATAGTATCGAATGCTGTATAAGAAACGAATCTGTCCAAAAGGTCTGCAAATTTTCTCATATGGAGATTATCCCACATTTACCGCTATTGGTGAACAGAAGCATCAAGCGCTGAAATTGTATTTTTCCAGCATAGCTTTGGCATCTTCTGTCACACCGAAAACTGTGAAAATGGCAAGGATTATAGATGTTACGACAGGACCACGCTGGAGTGACTGGCTGATTGCTATCACAGAAGAAGCCAGCCCCCAGTAAACAGCAGGCTCCTTTGCTACATCATCAAGCCATTCCAGAAATGTCTCATCCAGATCCATATCTGTCCTGTAATGCTCCGCAACAGCCATGATCGTGGCAGCAAGAACACCGGAAGCAATGGCAATAGCCGAAGCGGCTGTGACCTTTCCCCATAGGACAGTATCAGGGACAAGGGAATAGACTATGGAAGCTGTAAGGAGTACGGAACTTTTTATCACAAGGACAGTAAGGTCATTATAAAATTCCTCCTGCTGTTCCGGTGATAATATCCTCGCCTTTTCTTCAACAGCCTGAAACAATCTTGTCTCTGCCTCAGAGACCTGTTCTTTTATTGCTTCCAGCTCATCATCAGGCAAAAGCCCCTCAGCGGCTGCGAAAACATCATCAGTACTTTCAAAACGTGAAGTCTCCAGAGTGAATTCAAGATAATCACGGCCATTCTCTTCTCCGATTGTGCGTGTAGCCACTTCATAGCCATCAACATTATCAAGAATACCTCTTGAATCAAGATCCTCCTCGACAAAGCTCCTGATATCATCGAGATAGATATCAATTGCACGGCCAGAGGCAGAAACCAATGCTGTCGATGATATAGCACCAGGACCTGACTGCGGCAGAGAACAGGATGAGACAAGAATCGCAACAATAAGAACCAGTGATAGCATTCTGTCGAACAATAACTCTTTTTTCATATCAACCTCCTAACAATAAATCCCATAACATGGGGTTATAAACGATATAATTGATGGGACTGAGGACGACATATCTTCTAAGCCTAGAGCTTCATCAGGAGTCTGTCCCAGT
>CALXLB010000068.1 GCA_944389085.1 uncultured Spirochaetaceae bacterium | reverse complement strand
GCACCTCAAGCTAGCGTGTCTACCAATTCCACCACGACCGCTCGACAGGAAAAGAATTTAGACCTTTTCCTGCTTTTAGTCAACAGAATCAGCAGCTTTTTTTGCATTTTCTTTGCACTAAAAAGATATTATCCGACGCTGCAAGAAATTAAAGAATAGAGAATCCCATCTTTCTTGCTTCTTCTCTTGCTTCATCCTGCCAGACAGAAGCCTGAACCTCTCCAATATGGGCTTTATGAAGCAGAAGCATGCAAAGCCTGGACTGTCCTATACCGCCTCCGATTGTCTCAGGATAATCCCCGCGGAGAAGTCTCTGATGCCAGTAGAGTTTTTCTCTTTCTTTGCATCCCCGGATATCAAGCTGTCTCAAAAGGGATTCTCGGGAGACTCTGATTCCCATGCTGGAAAGCTCGAGAGAATCTGAGCGTACAGTATCCCACACGATGATATCGCCATTAAGACCATGATAACCGTTCTCAGTCTCTGTAGACCAATCATCATAGTCAGGAGCACGTCCAGAGTGAGGTGGATTGCCATAACCTATTCCGATGAGGAAGATAGCACCATAACGCTTAGCAAGCATTCTTTCCCTCTCCTGTGGGGTGAGATCAGGATACTCTGCTGCAGCTTCTTCACTATGGACAAATACAATGTCTTCAGGAAGCGTATCATGGAGCATCGGATAATCCTCTTCCAGAAGAAAAGCTGTGCGTTTGATAGCTCCATAGATTGCTCTTACTGTTGATTTAAGATAATCGAGATTCCTGTCTTCTGCCCTGATTACCTTTTCCCAGTCCCACTGGTCTACATAGATTGAATGGATTGCATCGATATCATCATCGGGACGAAGGGCGTTCATATCTGTATAGATACCACGGCCGGGCTTCACTCCATAATCTGCAAGTGCCATTCTCTTCCACTTTGCAAGAGACTGTACAATCTCCATGCCTTCCCCTCCAAGATTCTTCACATTGAAGCGGACAGGATTCTCGATGCCATTAAGATCATCGTTGATACCGGATCCCGATGGGACAAAGAGAGGGGATGTTACTCTTGAAAGCTTGAGAGCACCCGAAAGCGAACGCTCAAACGTATCTTTGGCATCTTTGATTGCCTTTTCTGTTTCATGCTGACCAAGTATTGGTCTGTAACCTTCTGGAAAATACATATTCATGACTCCGCTTTTGATTATTACATTTAGTACATGATTTTGTTTAGTAGTGAGCAAAAGAAAATTTATTTACGGTTTTTAATCATATTTTTTCATTGTATTAAATAGAATTAACAGAAATATATTATAAATTTTACTTGATAGTGTTGACATTTAATCCCCCTGTATGCATTATATGGCCAACAAAAGTGAGGCTTCTTGAGGAGTTTATGAAAAACAGCGAGAGAATCCTTGTCAATTCAATTGCGGGAAAAGAGGTTCCCGGTGAGACTGCCGCTCTCTGTGGCAGCATACAGAATTACAGAAGATCCCAGAAGAAACATGGGAGGATAATATCCTTCAGACAGGCTGCAAAAGAATGGGAAAGAGAGATTTTCCTGCCCATCATCACAGATCTGAAAAACGATATTAAATTCAAGAAGGTATCAGACAGAGAATTCAAAGATGCATTTTTCCGCAATCTGTATAAAGCTGAAGGGAATGACTTCAAGGTTGAGATTGCCGAGTCCCTTCTGCCTGCAAAAGAGAAAGGGCTCATGGCATTACTGCATAAACTGATTGCCTGAGAATTTCTGCAGCATGATTATGTAATGGAGATTACTAGGAACGGGATATTTGATTTCAGCAATTCTGTCTCTAGCCATTGTATTAACTATTCGGATTTACAAGAAAACCCCGTCACGCAGACGGGGCTGGAAGAGGAACTATCCTCTTGCAGATTATATTGCAGAGTACTGCAAGAGGACCGGAATAGAATGTTAAGAACTATATTCGTTCTGTACATTACCGGTTGCTGATTTAAGTATAATGCAATGATAATAATTGGCAATACTAAATTTTTGTATAAGTTTAAATTGATACTTATTGTTTTTATATTAAAACATATTTAAATAATTTGTTATAATAACAAAACAATTTGATTGGAAATAATTATCATATAAATAATTCATTTGATTTTTTCTGCTTTAACCTGTTTACCAGTATTCTGGCCCATATCCAGGGTAAAGCAGTTTCGATTTCTCTGATTGCCAGTATTCAAGCGTATCCATGTCCATCAGTGTAAGCACACCATAAGAACCTGCCATCGTGTCTAGATTGATGAAATTATGGAAAGAGGAGATAAAAGGTTCTGTTCTTCCGAATTCAGTATGACCGGTAAAGACTTTTTTCTTTTCATCCAACAATCCGAGAGGACCATTGTTTGAATGTAATCGTTCGTCGTATTCAGCTTTGTGAAAGCATGTCCTATCCCAGAGGAGAGTATCCGCATCCCGAGAGGGAACATATTCACCAGTTGGTACTTCTTCTATCAATTGCCTTTTGGTATTTGCAAGTCTTGCAATATCTTTATCGGTGAGAAATTCTCCTGGCCCTCCGTGCATTATGATTGCATTTTCAAGGACTATAGCGTATGGCCATGTCTGCATCCACTTTGCGATATCCAGTTTCTCTTCTTCGGAAACATTATTGCGTTCAAACGAGCTTATAGTTTTCTTTCCGCCTTGCGTTGTCCATATTCTGTAGGCTTTTCCTGTAGCAAGCCAGACCTGCAGCCATGCATCGTGGTTGCCAAGAACTGGATGGAAGTCCGGAAGTGCTCTGAGAAAGGAGAGACATTCATAGACTTCCGGGTATCCATCGGCGATATCGCCAACGGAGTAGAGCGTATCTTCTTCAGGGTTGAATGAGGCCTTTTCAAGAACCTGCTGCAATGCTTTGTATGATCCGTGCAGATCGCCGATAATCAAATTTCTCATATCAGTTTCCCAATGGCATGAAGCGGTTTATAAAAGATTTTACAGTATTAAGATACAGTTCAGGTTCTCTGACATAAGATTCTGCATGTCCTGCATCTTGCACAATAAGCTTTTCCTTTTCCCCTCTGGTCTTTGCCTCAAAACATTCATGAACCATATGGGTTCTTACAAATTTGTCATCTTCGCCATGAATGAATAGCATTGGCACTTTTGATTTTGCAAGCATCCTCAAGCTTGAAGCTTCTTTGGGAGAATAACCGGCAAGGAGACGGGAAAAGAGTGAGAAGATGTTCAGAATAGGGAATGATGGCAGATGGAATATAGCTTTCATCTCATCTTTGAAGATATCCCAGACGGAAGTATAGCCACAGTCTTCTACAATGACTTTCACTGCAGATGGCAATTCAAGTCCCGAGGTCATCATGACAGTAGCAGCTCCCATTGAGATTCCATGAAGCACTATTTCTGCATCCGGACATCTGGAAAGGATATAATCAATCCATAGGGCGATATCATCCTTATCCAGCCATCCCATACCGATCCATTTTCCATCGCTTTCACCATGGGCTCTGTTATCTGGACGAAGAGCGTTGAAACCCCAGGAGGCATAGACCGCAGCAAGATCTCTCATTTCCTTGCGGCTTCCTGTGTATCCATGGACAAGAATAACGTAACGATTTGTTCCAGTTATGTGTAATTCACCTCTGAGTGTAAGACCATCGTGTGATTGTATACTTACGTTCTTGGTTTTTAGGCCAGATATGATTTCATCACTGTTTGCTTTGAATCTTTCAGCATTATCTTTGATTATAGCTTTTCTTCTGGCTTTTGCTTCATCTACTTCTGTCTCTGCTTTCGGAATAAACATGAGATTTACAGTTTTCTTTCTTCTTAAGGCAAAGAAGACAAAATACAGCCCGATAATGGCAAGAAGAATGATGATAACTGCAACTATTACTATTAATACCCACATATGAGGGATTATCACAGGAGAGCGGGGGAAAAGAGAAGATAGAAAGCCTGTATTTTTCCTTTCTGCATTAAATTTTGCAGTTAAAAAATGTTTTTAATGAAAAATTTTTCAACAAAACACTTGACAAATCGATACCGGGGGGGGTAGGCTATCTGCAGTTAACATACTTGGAGGAAAGGGAAAGATATGAAAAAGTCAATCCTTATTGGAGTGCTCGCTGCTCTGATGCTTTTCGCATTCACAGCATGCGACAATACAGCTACAACAGGTTTCGACCAGGCTGTAATCTCAATCACTGCTGAGGGTGCACCTGAATATTTCGCAGGTGACGAGGTAAGTCCTTCTGACTATACAGTCACAGCAACAAGATTCAATGGCGAGACATTCGTTGTTTCTGCTGAGGACCTGAAGCTCGAAGATAACAGTACTGTTGGTACACCTACTGATAATGGTGATGTTGTAACTGCAGGAACAATTGTTTACACCGGTTTCACATATCTTGGTGATAAAGTATCTACTGGAGTAGAAGCAACAGCATACAAAGTTGATGCAATCAACGTTGTTGTAAATGCAGATCAGCCTACATATTACAAGGGATCTAGCACAAAGAATCTCAATGATGACTACACAGTAACAGCTTATGCTCTTGATGCAGACAAGGAAGTTCTTTTTGAGAGACAGCTTGCTTCTGATGAATTCACAATTGAGTCCGCTAACATTACTACAGATGCATTCTCTAAAACAGGCAAAGCTGAGCTTACATTTAAAGTAGGTGGAGAGGCTCCTGCTGCAATCGAAGATGGCGAGAATACAGCTTCTCTTATTGTAATGGAAGACTATCTTGAAAGCTTCGATTTCGAGGTAATGGGTGAAGGTGCTACAACAGGATATGCTATTGAGGGTGCAACAATCACAGATGCTGAAGACTATGTTGTAGTTACATACACAATGGCAAGTGGTAATGTTGTAAAGAGCACAGATGATGACATTGCAACAGATTATCCAAAAGCAACATCAACAGCAGCTTGGAATGCTGAAGTAACTGTAGATACTTCAAAGTTTGAGGAAGGCAAGACTTATACAATCACAGTAACAGCAAAGGTTGGAGCTGATGAAAAAGAGTCAACAGTCTCTAAGGACGTAAATGCAGAACCAAACAAGGTTGTATCTTTCACAGTAACAATGACAGGTTCTGATGCTATTGAAGCAGGCAGTGAAATTTCTGTAGACGATGTAACAGCAGTTACAGCAACTTGGGCAGATACAACTGTTGGTGCTGTTGAAGGTGTTACACCAGCTGTTCTTCTTGAGAACGTTGTTATGACAGTAAATGGAGCTGAAGCTGATACATATACAGTTCCTGCTAACTATCCAGCTGGCACAGAACTTCCAATTGCATTCAGCCTCAAGAACTATCCAGATGCAGAGTGCACAACAACACTCAGCACAAAAGCCGGTGCTTGATCGAAACGAATCCCACTGCTGCTTACTTGGTAGGTAGCAGGCATCCATTGGAGGAGGACGAAGATGGAAGAAAAAACCTTGTACCTCCGTCAGAGGATTCCGAACGAGAAGCGTCAGGAATGCCTGAAGCTCTTTGAGCAGG
>CALXLB010000067.1 GCA_944389085.1 uncultured Spirochaetaceae bacterium | reverse complement strand
AGAGTGTTTCAGAGATTGATAATGAAGTCTATTACCTTGGTTATCCGAATAGAGAGGTAAAGCGATCATTCACGGAGAATCTGCTGGCAAGGTACACCGGCTACAGCAGATTCAGGAGCACATGGCTTCTGAGGTTTCAGGAAGCCTGCTATGCAGGAGATGATACGAGTGTCGAGGAGAGCCTCAGGGATTACTATGCACACTTCTCATATGATTTCTTCCCAAAGGGAAAGGAGAAGAACTTCCATATAGCGCTCGACTCGATTTTCACTGTGATGTCGATTCCAGCATGGAGCGAGGTTAAAGGGCTCACAGGAAGAGCGGATGAGGTTGTGATGGCTGGAAAGCACTTCTGGATCTTCGAGCTCAAAGTGGATGGAAGCGCGGACGTTGCGCTCAAGCAGATAGATGAGAAAGCATATGCAGAACACTTCAGTACGCTGCGGGGGAATGGAATAGCCATTCATAAAGTCGGCTTCTCAATCTCTTCTGAGACGAGAATGATTACCGACTGGAAGTGCTTTTCTGAATGAGAGGATGCAGGAATCCTGCACCCTCTGAAAATCTGATCAATATCCCCACATATAAGCAATGAGCGGTATTACTCCGAACATTGCAGCAGTTGCCAGTGTCAGGACTACAAAGAGGATGCGGAGCTTAATGCCATTATAAGCAATAAGAACCTTATCCTTACGTACTGAAGCACGTTTTGCCGCTATAGCCTGATACGTCATGATCATAATAACTGCAAGCGTGAATATGTTTATCATCGTGATTATCGAGAAGATACCTGCATCCGATACCATCGACAGTCCGACAAGCATGGAGGATATGACACCAAAAAGACCTGTACCCAACATGCCTATACTATCCTCTCCCGTATAGCTCTGGCTGTAGAAAGCGATGATTATCCAGATGACAACGCTGAAGAGGTTGATGAAAGCCTGCAGGAAAAGTGACATGCCTGCCCTGTTTGCCCTGACGATTATCTCCAGCTGTGTACGCATTGAGTTCTCGAACTTGACAGCAGGATCATTGTTGTTGTCATTGTAATAATTAATACGAAGAGTGAATGGATCTGCCTTATCGCTCTTTATGACTCTGTAGCCTGATGTGATTCCGAAATACGGAGTGAAACCGGAAATCATCTCTCCGTTGGAATCAACAGAAGTATCAGGTACATATCTGATGTAATCGGCATCCATAATCGGCAGGATGTACATCTTGAACTGAACAGAATCCAGTGGATAGCGGACACTGTCGAAGGCCTTCTCGAAGGAAGCTGAGAACTTTATCTTCTGATAGCACATCGTTCTGAGGTTTCCTTCCTCATCGTAGTACTGGACTTCCTCTAATGATTTTATCGAACCCAATGTATCTGGAACAAACTGACCATTGCCGATCTCAAACATTGTGTTCTTATCTGTAAGTACATTGGAAGGTGTTTCACCGGGGTAATATTCAGAGTCGTGAATCTCGCACCATGCTTCGAAGTAATCAGGATGTGCATCCAGCCACTGGGAATATGAGAAGCTGCCTGTAGGCATTTCTTCTTCAGGATTATCTGCATAGTAGTCGTTGATAATCTGATCGGAAAGAACATTCCTTGCATAGTGGTGGAACATGTTCAGGAATTCATCTTTGTCGAACTTGAAGTAAAGCTGCATCCTCGCCTCATAGGAAGATGTTGAAGAGGAGATATTCTTGATCTTCTCCAGCACTACTCCAACCTGGACTTCTGCGTAATATGCCTCACTGTTATTAGCTCTTGCAGTAGTTTCCAGCATATCATGATACTGGACCTGCAGAGGATCATATTTATCGTAAAGAAGTCCGTCACTGCCGATTGAATACTTCCTCATATCATCGAATCTCTCAAAAGCGACCTCTGATCCGCAATAGAGAATATAGATAATCAGAGGAACGGTGATAAGAAGTACGGAAAATACGAGTTTCACCCTCTTGCGGTAACCGATCATACGCCAGTTGCGCGAGAAGAAATGACGCTGTTTCATTCTCTCGATATCATTGGCAATATCATTTCTCTGGACGGATAGAAGATCTTCATCCAGCTGGAGAGTTTCCAGATCTGGCAGCTCTTTGCTGTCATCGAGGAGAATCTCTTCCGGAATGAAGAAATATGCTGCAATTCTTGCTATCACGCTTCTCTTCGGAGCCTCTTCGCCTGCAAGAATCTTCTTCATCTTGGCAGGATTCATGGAAATGGCTCTGGCTAGGGTGATATGATGAGTCTCAGACAGAAACTTTGCCAGTTTCCTTATCTTCTCAAGTGTTCTTTTTCCTATGTCAGTCATAGGGGTAGGATACAGAATTATGAAGATTGTGTGAAGACAAGTCTAATTTATTATAATTCAAATAATTACGAATTCAGAATTCTTACCATAAGCTTTGTCACATGTTCGTTTTCATCCCTTGTCACGATTGTGGATATCGATAGTTCCTCATATACATCGCCAACAGGGACAAGATGCGATGACTAAAGAGAATCAAAAAACTTCCTATAGAATGATGAAAGATTATCCAGAGACCCCTGGAAATACATATATGCATATTCACCTTCAGGAATTATTTCATCCCCCTGTGTGGACGAAAGTGTAGCATATACCTCCCGGCAAACGCTTCCAAGCTTCTCCTTTGCTTCCTCCAGCCTTACAATACTCCCGATTGTGATTATCAGCTTGCAGTCAGCGACAGCCATGAGCTGGCTATACGACTCCTGCCATTCATCATCACTTGTCTGTTCTTCATTGCTTACATTGATAGGTACCCTGATTACAGGAACTGCTCTGCAGTATGCTCTGTATAGTTTCTCCTTCTCCGCTTCTCTTGCTTCCGAAATAGTCTTTTTTATTGAACTGACTATATCAAGAAGAGCATTGCATTCATCGATTTTCCCTCTGATGCTCTCCTCTTCATTCTCCAGAAGAGTAAGAAATGAAGGGGTACTCATGTTATCTACAGCCTTCTTTATTGTCGCTATCGGAATTCCAAGATCCCGGAGTGTGAGAATCGTATCAAGCTCGTTGAGCTGCGAGGCTGAATACCCTCTGTATCCATTCTCCTTCCTGACTGCTGGCGAGAAAAGTCCGATTCTGTCGTAATAAAGCAGCGTGTCTTTTCTGATTGAAAAGAAAGAAGCAACCTGATGTGGTGTGTAATATATGGCATTATTGATTTTCATTATACCCGATTATACCGCTTGACTATGGAGTATACTCAATAGTTTTGAATAAAGATATATGATAAATGAACAAGCTTTTTTTCTAGAAACAAAACCAGCAAGACTTTTCTTCAGGGCAGCAATTCCAGGAGCCATCGGAATGATTGCCTCGAATATATATTTCTCCCTGGAGATGCTTCTCGTAGGACGCTTTCTTGGCCAGACAGCATTTGCAGGAGGCAATCTTGCCATGCCGCTGCTGCTTATCGCATATGCAGTAGCTGACATGATTGCTGTAGGCTCATCAATCAAGATCGCACTCAAGCTGGGAGAAGGAAGAAAGGAAGAAGCGGATAAGATTTTCACGACAGCTGTCGTATCAGCATCACTTCTGAGCACTATCACGGCAGTATTGATGACTATATTCGGGCCATGGATGTTCCATCTGATGGGCGCAGATGATGCCCTGACAAGAGAGGCAATAACATATCTGGGCGTCTATACGATCTTCATTCCACTGACCTGTCTTGTATTTGTCTTTGATAACTATCTGAGGATCTGCGGCAGAATACGCTTTTCGATGATAATGAATATCGTATTAGCTGTTCTATGTCTCTTCTTTGAGTTCATATTTCTCTTTGTACTCAAGAAGGGAATCGGGTATGCAGCACTCGGAACAAGCCTTGGCATGTCAATCACCTGCATAATCTGCATGCTTCCTTTCTTACGAGGAAAGCTCTCGCTTCGTTTTGTCAAGGTCCATGGCATAAAGGAAATACTGAAGGAGATATTCACACAGGGGCTTCCCAGTTTCCTGAACAACACTTCCGGAAGAATCACATCAATACTGATGAATACTCTCCTTCTGAGATTCGGAGGGGATATCGCCGTATCGATTTATGGTGTATTCATGAATATCGATGGAATCATCGTACCTGGAATGTATGGTGTTTTTGATTCTCTCCAGCCCGCAATCGGCTACAACTGGGGTGCAAGACGAAAAGACAGGGCACGGAAGATTGCACTCTGCTGTGTAATTGCCCTTGCTGTCATGTGCTTGCTTTTCACAGCAATACTTGAGCTCTTTCCTGGAAATATTTTCCATCTCTTCCTCGAATCCGATTCTGCAAGTCTGACACTAGCTGTGCATGCAATATCCATCATGGGGCTCACATACCTGGTAAGATGGATAAGCTATTCATGCCAGTCATTCTCATCTGCGATAGGGAAAAGCGGTGAAGCAACAGTACTCTCACTTTGCAACGCACTCATATTCCCAGTGCTCATGATGCTGATTCTCGGACGCAATGGCCTTGAAGGGCTCTGGTACATAATGCCATCTGCAGCTTTACTTACATCAGCAGCGGCTATAGTGATCTACTTACTGAAAATCAGAAAATGAAATGCTTTGAAACGGTACACGTTCATCTGATGTGTGAATGTAAAATTATGCCCCTTCTATTGATTACTTATCCAATAAAAGGGGCATATCACTTAATATGATTCAGTATCTATCACTGGTAATCAGTTCCAGTGAGATAGCGATAGAATGCATTGTTCACGAATCTGTGATCTGCAAAGACATAGCCATCATCTGAAAGGTCTTCCTCTGTTGCGATGAGTGCATCAGAGTTCTCTACTGTTGTATATGGATGGATTGAATATGCTCCATCGGATGAGTAGAGGACATTGTCCACGATTTCTGTATATGCACTCTCATCTGGATTGAATCTTGCACTGTAAAGAGGCTGCCACCATGCACCGAGAATGAGGTTTACACCGCTTCCCTCTGCCTGATTTGCATCATTCTTCTTGGAGTACTGATTAACGACAGCATCGAATCTCTCAAGGTCTTCGATAGTATCGAACTCCAGCTCAAGATCGAACTCTGTAGCATATACAAGATAGAGATCTTCTGAATACTGCTCTACGCGGTATGTCGGTGTTGGCTCCGGTACAGGGCCCCAGTCAAGAAGATATTCGTAGATTGATGTCTTAGGCTCAATCTGGATCAGTGCGTTGATATCCTCGCTTACAAGAAGTGCAACAAGCTGCTTTACATGATCCTTTGTGTCATGGCCGTATCTGAGAGTAAGAGAATCGAGGAAGCGGGCGTTATCGCTCTCTCTCTTGAGGTTGTAGCCAGTGGAAGCTCCAGTCTGAACAAGAAGAGCACCGATATCATCAAGCTCTTCATTGGAATAAAGACCAACGTTCTTGAATACGTTCTCAATCTTTGCCTGGATGTCAGCCTCTCCTGCGAAACCGATATAATTCCTACCCTTTCCTGTAGCATTTGCAACAGCCATCAGAAGGGATGCAGCCTCTTCAGCACTGAGTGTATCAGAACCGATAAGACCATTAACATCGGAAACAGAGAGAACACCAGAATCAAGAGCAGCTGCTGCGTACTGAGGATCAGAAGAACCTGTAACACCATATTTCTCAAGCCTTGCTGCGGCTTTCTCTGGAGAATATGTCTTAGCCAGTTCATCAAAACCAGTTGCAGCTACAACAAGATTTATGATGCCTTCTTCTGTTGCAGGCTCAGCAGCTTCTGTACCTGTGACGATTGAAAGAGCAGTTGCGAAATCTGCAAGGGATACTGTATCGCCTGAGTACTCGATTCCGAAATACTGGGAAAGGTATTCACGGTTCTTCTCAAAAGTATCAAGGGCAAAAGTACCCTCGCTTACTCCGGAGGCAAACAGTGAAAGACTCATCACGATACACAAAGCAAACATGACGATTTTTCTTGCTTTCATATAAGCTCCTCTTAAATTATCTCTTTCCTTTATCATACACTTCTCCAAGACTCTTCGGAGCTTTGTTGGCCTTTGATACGAAGAGAAGAAGGATTACTGTGATGATATAAGGTAAAGTCAGAACAAGATCGGAATAAGCGCTCGGAAGAGCAAGGACATTGACAAGTGAATATCCAGCACTTCTGGCGAATCCGAATAGAATACAAGCCCAGAATGTAGGCCCTATCTTCCAGTTTCCGAAGATGAATGCAGCAATGGAAAGGTATCCATAACCGGAGAATATGCTTGGTGAGACGTTCGATGAGATTGAATATGCAAAGCACATTCCGCCCAGTCCGGACATCGCACCTGAAACCATTACAGCCGAGAATCTGATCATCTCGACATTGACACCTGCAGCATCGACTGCCTGCGGATTGTCTCCGGCAGCTCTGAGCCTGAGTCCATATGGCGTTTTCTCTAGGATATACCACATGATAAGGGCGACTGCCAGTATGACAATCTCAAACGGATATATCGATGTGAAGAATGCACCAAGGACAGGAATCTCCGAAAGCAAAGGTATGGAGAAACGAGGGCTTACCTCAAGCACGAACCTGTTGGAAGCCTTACCGAAAAGGGAGGCATTGATCTGATTGGTAAGGAATGCGGTAAGTGCTGTCGCTAGGATGTTGATAACAACACCGCTTATAACCTGATTTGCCTTAAACCTTATACAGAGAAGAGCATGGAGCATCGCATATACCATACCACCGATAAGGGCAGCAAAGAGAGCAATGTACATGCTAGCTGTTCCGCCTATCGCAGTGAATTGATATATGATTGCAGCTGTCAGGCCACCAGTGAACGCACCAAAGCCAAGAAGACCTTCAAGAGCAAGATTCGTTATACCGCTGCGTTCTGAATAGATTCCACCGATTGCAATTATAAAAAGGGGCAGGGAAAAAGAAAGACCATCAATAATTATACTATTCATTTGCTCTCTCCTCCATCAATCTCGTTGTCGAGTTCCTCTTTATACTTATCCGCCAGAGCTTTGAATGCCCCACCGCATGCAGAGAAAAGAAGAAGTATTCCAGTAATCAGAGAAGCTATTTCCCTCAATACACCAAGTCGGGATGACATATAAGTCGTACCATTGCTTATTGTCATTACAAGGAATGAAGCCAGCAAGCAGCCCAGAGGGTTATTGTTTCCAAGGAGCGCTACAGCTATTGCATCAAAACCCAGCGAAGGAACCACTCTCGGCTGTATGGATGCAAATGTTCCAAGGTAATAGCTGACACCTGCAAGGCCTGCAAGAACACCGGAAAGCGCCATCGAAAAGATAACGGACCGCCCTATCCTGATGCCTGCATAGCGGCTTGCACTGTGATTCATACCAACAGCTTTCAGCTCGAATCCGATTCTTGTCTTGGAGAACATGAAGCCGATGAGAATCACAGCGATGATGGCCAGCGGAAAGACATATGAGACATCCATCCTCAGATCGCCGATCATTGTATCGACACCTGTCAGCATGGCATTGTCCCCTACTCTCTCCGACTGTCTTGTTGTCGGGTTTATGAACATGGTCTGAATGAAGAAGGATATCACGTAACTGACTATGTAGTTGAACATGATCGAGATAACAACTTCATTTGCATTGAACCTGTGCTTCAGCCATCCGATCAGCGCACCGGAGAATGCCCCAGCAACAACAGCAATCAGAACAACAAGAATCTGAGCAAACGGAGCGGGAATCGACGAATATCCTACAGTAATAGATGCGATAAAGCCTGAGAAAAGCATCATACCCGAAATATTGATATTGAAAATACCGCAGCGCATCGCAACTGCAAAGGAAAGGGATGCGAATATCATGGGAGTGGTATAGTTCACAAGACTCATGAAATCCGTGAATATGCTCTTGTGCCCTGCATATCTTGCCTTAGGGATGAATCCAGCTCCCTGAAGGATACTGACATATCCCTCCAGAGGATTCTTTCCCAGCAGAAGAAGCAGAACAGAGCCAGCTACAAGGCTTATGAAGATGCAGAACAGAGATATTCTCAGATACTGCGCCTTGCCAGGGCCAAGAATTCTCACAATAGCTTTTTTATAGCCTTTATGCTTCATGTTTTGCTCCCATCATATAGTATCCGATCTCATTCGCAGTAACTTCGCTCCGCTTTTTCACAGCCTGGATCCTGCCATTATACATTACGATTATCGTATCTGAGAGATTCATGATTTCCTCAAGTTCCAGAGAGATGAGGAGAACAGCTTTTCCGCTCTCCCTAAGTGCAATTATCCTCTCCTGGATATTCTTGATGGCACCGACATCCAGACCTCTTGTCGGCTGAACAAAAATATAGAGATCAGCATCGAGAGATATCTCGCGGGCAATGATTGCCTTCTGCTGGTTTCCTCCAGACATACTGCGAACAATTGTAGAACAGCCTTCACTAGAGCGTATATCGTACTGCTTTATAAGCATTTCACCGTTCTTTCTGAATTCTGATGGATTCAGAATACCTTTGCTGCAGTATGGCTCATGATAATAGCTCTTGAGTGCAAGATTCACAGAGAGATCATAATCAAGAAGGAGGCCGACATCCTGCCTGTCCTCCGGAATATATGCAATCTTCGCCTCTGTTCTTTCGCGGATAGTCTTATCTGTAATATCATTGCCTTTATAAATAATCGTACCGGAAGATGGCGTCAGCATTCCTGCGATAACATCAGCAAGCTCGACCTGTCCGTTTCCAGCGACGCCAGCAATGGAAACAATCTCGCCCTTATGAACAGAGAAAGAGACATTGTCGACGACTTTAACCTTATCCTGGTTATAGAGAGTGATATTGTTCACTTCCAATATACTCTCCCCGCCGGTATATTCTTCTTTATTCACCTCATCGGAATACTCATAGCCCACCATCAATGAAGCCATCTCCTGAGTTGAAATGGAATCAACATCATATACACCGACAAGTTTTCCACGGCACAGAATCGCACATCTGTCTGCGACTTTCTTGATTTCATCAAGCTTATGCGTAATCAGGACAATTGTCTTTCCACCGTCCCTTAATGATTTTATAACACTGAGCAAAGACTCTATCTCCTGTGGTGTAAGCACAGCAGTCGGCTCATCGAAAATCAGTATCTCAGCATCTCTGTAGAGCATTTTCAGAATCTCCACACGCTGTCTTGCAGATACTGGCAGATCTTCTATTTTCGCATCGGGATCTACATCTAGACCAAAGTCAGCAGAGAGTTTCTTTATTCTCTCCCTTGCCCCTTTTATATCTATCTTCGAAAAGAGTCCCAGCTTTTTCACTGTAGGTTCTATACCCAGTATGATGTTCTCAGTAACACTCTGATCTGAAACAAGCTTGAAATGCTGATGCACCATCCCGATATTAAGTGCACTTGCTTCTCTTGGAGAGGTGATCTTCACCTCTTTGCCTCTTATGAAGATTCTTCCTTCATCAGGTTCATAAAGACCGAAAAGAACACTCATAAGAGTCGATTTCCCCGCACCGTTTTCACCTAAAAGTGCGTATATCTCTCCTTTTTTTATGGAAAGGGAAATGTCATCATTAGCTACAATACGCGGAAAACGTTTTGTAATATGATCCAGAACAACGATATCGTCAGCCATATGAATCCTTGAAAACAGGGCACCGCAAAGGTGCCCTATAATGTTCAGACTGTGAATTCGTCCGGTGTAAATCCGCCGAAATTGGATGCAGGAACAATTGTTCCGTTCTTTACAAGCTCATATGCCTCATCGAGAACAGAAATAGTCTCCTGAGCCATCTGATGATGTCCTTCAGTCTTTACGAAACCTGTAGAATCTGTATCTGCCTGAAGAAGGACATTGCCACCCTGGAATGTGCCCTCGACAATACTCTCAAGAGCTCTTTCTACGTTGATAGCCATATTCTTGAGAACTGATGTAAGGATGATGTTGGAGTCACCGTTCTCGCCATCTGCCCACTGGTCGACATCGCATCCGATCACCATGCACTTTCCATTGCTCTCTTTTGCAGCTGTGAATACACCGTTGCCGCTGTCTCCTGCAGCAACGAAGATGATATCACAACCAGCTTCGATAAGCTGCTGGCCAACGATTCTTCCTGTTGAAGGATCAGCGAAGGAACCGATGTAGTTACCACCGACGTTGACGCCAGTGACATCAGTACCTGCACGTGAAGCAAGCTCTACGCACTCAACATTCTTACCGAACTTCTCGTTGACATATTTGACACCACACTCAAAGCCATACTGATAATTGACATTTGAAGGGAATGCGACGCCGTTCACAACAGCAACCTTCCCTGTCTCTGTCTCTAGAGCAGCTGCAATACCAGCGAAGAAACCTGACTCCTGCTCTGCGAACTGCATAGCATATACGTTATCAAGTTCAACTGTTGCACCTGTAGAATCTGTTGGATATGAATCGACAAGAATGAAGTTCGTCGCAGGGTTCTCAGCAGCAAGATCACCGATTCCTGCGAACTGGAATCCTGAACATACTTCAACATCGTAATCAGCAACGATATCAGCAGCAGCTTTTACAGCAGCTGTCGTATCTCCGGTCGGTTCTCTGACCGGTGTTACAGTTGAAGCTGGATGATTCTCGATAAATGCCAAGATACCATTGTAGTTGTCCTCGTTAAAAGAGCCATCATCAACACCGGAAGGGCTGGAGACGATTGCAATTCTAAGAGCGTCAGCTGCATCTGAGCTTTCCTGGGAACCACTTGCGAAAGCCAGAGAAACAACACACAAAAAGACTAATACAAGAGCGTATACCTTTTTCATTTATTCTCCTCATTTAATATTGTGATGCACTGAGTTTAACACTCCGGAGTATATATTAATACCACTTTTTCGAAATCCGCATTGCAATTTTCATAAAAACAACAAAATGGAACATAAAACAGCACAATATTATAGATGATGTTATAATCACTGTATGAAAACCTTGATTAAAAATGGCTTGATAATCCCTATGACAGGAAAAGATGACATTGCCGCCGCTGATTTAGCAATCGAAGATGGAAAGATCTCAGAAATAAAGGAATCTATCGAAGGACGATTCGATAGAATAATCGATGCCTCTGGCTGTTTCGTTCTGCCATCTTTCGTGAACGCCCACACCCATCTTGCGATGGAACTCATGAGGAATTTCAAAGATGACAAGGAAAACCTCCAGGACTGGCTTTCAGAAATCTGGCCAATAGAAGCAAAACTTAACGACAAGGACATATACTGGGCAAGCAAACTCGGATGTGCCGAACTCATCAGAACCGGGTGTACCACATTTGCAGATATGTATTACCACGCATGGGAGACAGCCAAAGCCTGCCGGGAAAGCGGCATGAGAGGAATCCTTGGCATTGCCATTGTAGGAGATGGGAATGCAGCCAGACGCAGCTTTGAAACAGATGCTGTGCGGACAGAAGAGGCAGCTGAAGGATATGGGAATATAAGGATTGATGCAGCGCCTCATGCTATATATACATGTTCATCCGATACATACGTAATCGCTGCTGAATGGGCTCTCGAGAACAATGCCCTTCTCAATACGCATTTATCTGAAACCCAGAAAGAAGTTGATGACTGCCTCAGGGAAACAGGCAAAAGACCTGTAATGTATCTGGACAGTCTTGGAATCTTCGACAAAGCAAAGACTTATCTTGCACATGGTGTCTTCTTCTCCGATGAGGAGCTGGAAATACTCAAGGATAAAGACGTCTCCATCGTTCACAATCCATCATCAAACGCAAAGCTCGCAAGCGGTATTGCACCTGTTGCAGAATATAAAAAGAAAGAACTGAACATTGCCCTTGGCACAGATGGAGCAAGCTCAAACAATAATCTCAACATGCTCAACGAAATAAGATTAGCTTCTATGCTCAGTTCCGTTTCCACCAGAAAGCCATCAGCTCTCTCATGCTATGATGTTATAAAGATGGCAACAATTGACGGTGCAAAGGCTCTTGGCCTGGATAGCAGAATCGGCACACTCGAGAAAGGAAAAGAAGCCGATCTGATTATCATGAACATGAACAATGTGAATACCTGCCCTGTCAATGATCCATATTCAGCCATCGTGTTCTCATCAGATTCAAGGAATATCGAGTACGTTTTCTCTTCCGGCAGGATGCTGCTTGAAAAAGGCAGTCTGACCACGCTCGATGAAGAAGAGATAATGAGGAACGTCAGCTTACAGTGGAATGATATCCTGAAAAGGTAAAAACACTGAGGAACACTATGAAACAGAAAACCAGTTTTCGCAATGAGAGCTGGTTTTCTGTTTGAATGTTAACTTTCAAAATTGAAAAAAGTACTTCAGAACACTCGTAAAAGAATATTTATACATAAAATATTAAATTTCCTGCATATTAAAGCTGATTTTATTTGACAGCGCTTATTCCATACCTCAGAATTATCAAAAAGAGGAAAAAATGCCAGAAATTCACTTTTATACAGGGGATAATGTACCACTTGAACTCCATAAAGTCAGAATAGTCCAGAAACTGGATCTAGTACCTGTAGAACGCCGCAGAGAGGCCATAAAAGAAGCAGGAAACAATACATTCCTGCTGAAGAACAAAGACATCTTCCTTGATATGCTCACAGACAGCGGTGTCAATGCCATGAGCGACAGGCAGCTTGCAGCGATGATGGTTGCCGATGACAGCTATGCAGGAAGTGCTACTTTCACGCGCCTTACTGATAAGCTGGAAGAGATATTCGGGACAAAATACTTCCTGCCAGCACATCAGGGACGGGCTGCTGAAAACATTCTGGCAATGACATTTGTCGAGAAAGGTTCGATAATCCCGATGAATTATCATTTCACGACAACTAAGGCACATATCACGAGACTGGGAGGATATGTCGAGGAAGTTGTCATTGATGAAGGTGTGAAAATCACCAGTGACTATCCGTTCAAGGGAAATTTCGATCTTGAAAAACTTAAAAAGCTCTTTGACGAAAAAGGTGACAGAATTCCTTTCGTAAGAATCGAAGCAGGAACAAACCTCATCGGAGGCCAGCCTCTTTCCCTTGAGAATATTGAAGCTGTCGCAGATATTGTTCACAGCTATGGCAAGCTTGTTGTCATGGATGCAAGTCTTCTGCAGGACAATCTCTATTTCATAAAGACGAGAGAAGAAAAGGCAAAGAATCTCTCAATCCGTGAGATTACAAAACGTATCTCGGACAAAATGGACATCATCTACTTCTCTGCACGCAAGCTGGGCTTTGCACGCGGAGGAGGAATATCAATCCACGATGAGAAGCTTTACCTGAAGATGAGAGAACTAGTTCCTATGTTCGAAGGATTCCTCACCTATGGAGGCATGAGCGTCAGAGAGATGGAAGCCATGGCTGTTGGTCTTGAGGAAACCATGGATATGGATGTCATCTCACAAGGTCCGCTATTTATAAAATACATGACCGATGAACTGGTAAGGTTAGGAGTTCCTGTAGTAACACCAGCTGGTGGCCTTGGCTGCCATCTCGATGCGACACGTTTCATCCCTCACGTAAAGCAGGAAGAATATCCAGCTGGCGCGCTGGCTGCAGCTGTATATATCGCAGGCGGCATAAGAGGAATGGAAAGAGGTACGATATCAGAGCAGCGAGAAGAGGATGGCTCAGAGCATCTTGCCTCTGTTGAGCTTCTGCGCCTTGCAGTTCCTCGCCGAGTATTCACACTTTCCCAGATAAAATACTGTATTGACAGAATAAAATGGCTTTATGATCACAGGAATCTCATCGGAGGATTGAAGTTTGTTGAAGAACCATCTTCCCTCCGCTTCTTCTTCGGCCGTCTTGAGCCAACTTCAGATTGGCAGGATAAGCTTGTAGAAGCGTTCAGAAAAGATTTCGGTGACAGCCTGTGAAAAATGTACAGGCTATGCCATTTTAAAATCCAGCTCCTTGCATGCAAGGAGTTTGTAAAATCTGAAAATACCTCACTCAGCTTATGCTAAAAGAAAGTCAGACGTTTATTGAGGATGAATACGGACTAGTTAAGAGGGAATGTCCACAAAACGAATTACACTCCCGCAGGATTACTTATCCATAGCTGCCGCATCAAGAAGAAATTCTTCTATACCTCCTTCTCGCCATGCCATGGAATGATTCCATCTTTTACAACGACGATCTTCCTATAGGAGTCCTCCACTCTGTTAAGTGAGTTCGTCTCCTGAATCCTTTTTTCCTCATCATCAACAGAAAGGGCTGACCGCTATATATCTCATCAGTCTCACCCATTTCAGACGTTTCAGAGTTTTGAGGGTCAAATCTGGGTCAATACTTATCATACTTGAAAAATTCAGTCTCGATACTTATAAAATTTTTTTATAAGTTTAACGATTTTTCTTTTCACTTATTGAAATTCTTGATAAGCTTATGAGCAATCGAAGGCTAAGTCCATGAGAAAGCCAGCAATAGAAAGACCATTTTATCTGGAGAAGTTGAAGAGCTATACGGGAAGCGACATCATCCGTGTCATCACAGGTGTAAGGCGTTGCGGAAAGTCATCTCTGTTGCTCATCTACAAGACATGGCTGGAAGAACAATATGGAAAAGACAGTGTCATCTACCTGAGTTTCGACGGGCCTGAATTCATATTGGACAAAAGCCTCAATGCCATGAACGAAGCAATCAAAGCCGTACTGACCAAGACCATACATTTCATGCTCCTTGACGAAGTGCAGCTGATGGAAGGCTGGGAAACTGTCGTTAATGCATATTACAGTACGGGACAATACGAAATTACCATCACAGGGTCAAATGCGAAGATGCTCTCAAGTGAACTCTCGACGATGCTGACCGGCCGATACATGGAAATCGAGATGTTTCCCCTCTCCTTCTATGAATACAGTCAGTTCAAATCAAAGCAAGGAACCGAGCAGGACAAGCTGTTCGAGGAGTATCTGCTATATGGAGGATTTCCGATAACCGCTTTGCTTGATGACCCGATGCAGAAGACTGACATGCTGAAATCCATACTCGACAGTATACTCTTCAATGATGTCAGACCGAAGATAGGCAGTGATGCGAATAATGAGACACTTTCAAGACTGATAGCCTTCCTCAACGATGCGGTTGGTTTCCCTGTCTCAAGAAATAACCTGGTACACAGAATCAAATCCGCAGGCTACAAAATGTACACGGATTTAATAAACAGATACATGGATGCGTTCAGTTCATCGTTCCTGTATTACAATGTGGAATTCCACACAGTAAAAGGCGGTGAAAGATTCGGCCAGACCGGCAAGTACTATCCTGTCGACACAGGTCTGGTCTATCTAACGAAAGGCAACATGAGTGAGAACTATGGAGCCCTCCTTGAGAACGTTGTTTTTCTAGAACTGAAAAGAAGGGGCATGAAAGTCAGCGCCGGCAGGAACAACGACAGATCTGAAGTGGATTTCATAGCTGCCAAAGGTGCTGAAAAGACATACATACAGGTTTCGACAACATTGGTTGATGAGAACACCAGACGACGAGAATTCCAGGCCCTGGAAAGCATAGCTGACAATTTCCCCAAGCTCATACTCTCACTGGATAAACATGACTTCTCACGTGACGGTATACGAAACATCTACCTTCCCGACTTTCTGATGAGTTAGGAAATCAGAAAAAACACCCGAAATGTGCAACTAATTTTTATTGACCGTATTAATTCAAAGAAATATTAGTTGCACAAATAGGGCTAAATCAATTTTTAATTTCTCATATTACAAAGAATTATGTCAGATTAGCACTATTCCCACTCAATAATTTCATTGTCTCATACACTATCTATGGTTTTATAAAGTCTCAAATACCCACTATATATATCTTCTGTTTCACTTGTCTCAGACGTTTCAAGAATTTTTGGGGTTAAATCTGGATCAGATTGAGTAATCATGCCGTGCTTCCTGCAGCATAAGTACAAGATCGGGTTTCTGAGATATAAGATAAATCAGATTCTTTGCTGTAGGAGAGGGTGTACTTCGTCCTGTTTCCCAGGCTTCTACAGTTCTTTTGGAAACCCCAAGCACATTTGCAAAAGCCTTCTGCGTCATATCAAGAGATTCGCGTTCTGCTTTCACATCCACGTCAGGAAGGCTTCTCTTTCTAGCAATAGTCTGTGCGCTTGCTTTCCCCTTCTCATATGCAAGAGCCTCTTCAAGACCTTCCCTTATTCCATTGAAGAAATCGGCATCTTTGAAATTTCTCTCTATTTCTTCCATGCTGTATTTTGATTTGAAAACATGATCGCCCATATCTATTCCTCCATTATGGCCTCAGCCATCCGTCGAAGAAGCCTATACTGTTCGGAAGTAAGGTCCTCCTGCACATTTTTAGGATAAGCGAACAGCAGATAAATCTTTTCCTTCTCCAGTATGTCAAGATATATTACCCGTCCTCCTCCGCTCTTGCCTCGTCCATCGAGCTTTATCCGCAATTTTCTTATACCAGCCAACCCCTCTATTACAGCGCCCTTCCGGGGATTCTCAAGCAAGATGTTTTCCAGCTCATGCTGCTCATCATCACCCAATCCCATTGCTTTCCAGCATTTCCGGAAAGGCTCTGTATATATGAATTCTCTTTCCACCCTATAAGTATATACGATTTTATCGTATAATACAACTATAATAAACCTCCCTCATGTTTTTAATAGGAGGCTATCCAAGACTGTTCCTTCTATTCTGATTTATACGGCCATGTTCAGTTTTCCTGCACAACCAAAAGAGAAGGCATCTACATAGTTCTGAATCTCTGATCAATCTGCGTTGATATCTTTCATTGTCTTTGATGCCCATTCAAGAAGCATGAATGCATCATCTTCTGTGTCTGGGTTGTACACGCCGAGAATTGTTCTTTCTTCCTCATTCACGACAGCAACAAGATCTCTGAATGCTGATACGTAGGTACCAGTGTTGAGATAATGCTTCATCCTTATCGTGAATCTTGCACTCTTATAGAGTTCTGGAAGAATCGACCAGTTTCTAGCATGAAGCATGTTGTGAGAGGAAGCATGGTATATTGCACAAGCTCCCTGCTGTACAGCTCTTCTGATATCATCCCTGGTTATCTCTGGACATAGCTCTGCAAGCTCTCTATAGACTGGCTTTGTATCGAGGATCA